>NZ_DLLH01000058.1:0-7154 GCF_002476655.1 Treponema sp. UBA7567 | reverse complement strand
GCAAAAAGCCGCCCGAAAAAAATCGGAAGTAGATATTTTCTCATTGAATTTTTATAGGAGGAAAAAATGAGTACTTTAAGAGACGCCGAGGTTGGTTCTACCGTGACAGTTACAAAACTTGACGGTGAAGGAGCCTTAAAACGCCGCCTTATGGACATGGGATTTACGAAAGGCTGTAAAGTTTTTGTAAGAAAAGTTGCTCCGCTTGGAGATCCTGTGGAAGTTACAATCCGCGGATATGAACTTTCTGTGCGCAAAGACGATGCGCAAAATATTGAAGTTGAATAAAAATCAAAATAAGGATAGTAAAATGAGTACTAAAATTGCACTTGCAGGAAATCCAAACTGCGGAAAAACGACAATGTTTAATTCCCTTACTGGAACTGTTCAGTATGTTGGAAACTGGCCTGGAGTAACTGTTGAAAAAAAAGAAGGAAAGGTAAAAGGCAAAAGCGATTTGATTGTGACTGACCTTCCGGGAATATATTCGCTTTCGCCATACACAAATGAAGAAGTAGTTTCGCGCGATTATCTGGCTTCAAGCGAGCCTGCTGNNGACGCCATTCTTAACATTATTGACGGTACAAACCTTGAAAGAAACCTTTATCTTACAACTCAGATTATGGAGCTTGGAAAACCTGTCGTAATGGCGCTCAACATGGTTGATGCCCTAAAAAAGTCAGGAGATAAGATTGATGCGGCAAAACTTTCTGAAAAACTTGGCTGTCCAGTAATCGAAACTGTTGCGCTCCATGGAAAAGGCGTAAAAGAAATAATTGCCGCCGCTCAAAAAGCCGCTTCTGAAAAAACTAAGCCGGCTGTAATTCGGTTTTCTTCTGAGGTTGAAAAGGCGATCGGTGCAATTGAAGAGATCCTGCCTTCAGAAATTGAAGAATCTACGCGCAGATGGACGGCAATAAAAGTTCTTGAAAGGGACAGCGTGATTCTTTCAAAACTAAAACTTGACGAAGAGTCAAAAATCAAGGCTGAAAACGAAACTTGCGCCTTGGAAAAGTCTCATGACGATGATATTGAATCAATCATTACAAATGAAAGATACGAGAGCATAAATGCGATTTTGAAAGGCGTCCTTGTAAAATCTGGAAAAACAATGACTGCTTCTGACAAGATCGACCGCATTGTTACAAACAGAATTCTCGGAATTCCGATTTTCCTTGCTGTAATGTGGTTTGTTTATTGGGTTGCAGTTTCTACTGTCGGCACGATGGGAACTGACTGGGCAAATGATGTTTTGTTTGGCGAATGGATTCAGGGCGGCGCTCAGACTTTGCTTGAAAACGCTGGTGCAAACCCTGTCCTTATCGACTGTGTCGTTAACGGGATTCTTGGTGGACTTGGCGCTGTTCTTGGTTTTGTTCCTCAGATGGCGGTTTTGTTCATCTTGCTTTCGATTCTTGAAGACGTTGGCTACATGGTTCGGATTGCGTTCGTAATGGACAGGGTTTTTAGAAAATTCGGGCTTTCTGGAAAATCATTCATTCCGCTTCTTATAAGTTCTGGCTGTGGAATTCCTGGAATTATGGCAAGCCGTACAATCGAAAACGAAAATGACCGCCGAATGACAATTATGACTACGACCTGGATTCCTTGCGGCGCAAAACTTCCTGTAATCGCAATGATTGCAGCAATTATTGCGACTAAATTTACCAATTCTGACGGTTCGTGGGTTGGTCCTGCTATGTATGGAATTGGAATTTTAAGCGTTCTGCTCGCTTCTATTATCCTTAAAAAGACAAAATATTTTCATGGTCCTGCTGCGCCTTTTATTATGGAACTTCCTCAGTATCATATTCCGCAGTTAAAGACTGTTCTTTTGCATACTTGGGAGAGATTATGGTCTTTCATAAAAAAAGCCGGAACAATTCTCTTCCTCGCCTGCCTTGTAATGTGGTTCCTTTCAAGCTACGGCTGGTCTGTAAAAACTGAAGAAAGCGAAAATGAGACTGTTGCGCAGCAATCTGCCGAAAAGCCGGTTTTTGGCCTTGTTGAAGATGCAAATGATTCAATTATGGCAAAAGTCGGAGGAGTCCTTCGCTATGCGTTTATTCCGCTTGGTTTTGGAAATGAAGAAGGCGGATGGCAGTGCGCCGCTTCTGTAATTTCAGGTTTTTCTGCAAAGGAAGGAATTGTTACAACGATGGGCGTTCTTGCTGGAGCAAGTGATGAAGATACTGAAGCTCTTGCAGGCGCAGGAAACGTTTCTGATGTAATTTCTGGCGATGAAGTTGAAGCTGAGGAAAGCGAAGATGGAAATGCAAAAAATGCGGTTGATGCAATTGCAAAATGGTTCCCGACAGGACTTGTCGCATTCTGCTTCCTTTTGTTCAATTTGCTTGATTCTCCTTGTCTTGCTGCAATTTCTACAATGGCAAATGAGCTTCGCAATCGAAAATGGTTCTGGTTTGCAATTTTATTCCAGAATGCCTTCGCCTACATTGTAACTTTGATTGTTTATCAGCTTGGCAATCTTTTTACAACAGGTCATTTTGGCGCAGGAACTGTCTTTGCGATAATTTTTGTTCTTATGTTCCTGTATGGACTTTTCAGAAAAAATCCGTATGCTGAAATGGACAAAAAAAATTAAAATAAGTAAAGGCAATTTCTGAAAAATTTTGGAGACTGCCTTAAAAATATCTGTCCGAAGAAAAACTTGCCGATTTGTAAAGCAAAAAAAAAGCGGACAGATATTTTAACTTTTGCGGAGAAAAAAATGATTGCAAATATTTTTATTGTTTTGTTCATTGCTTTTTGGATTGTTTTTGTTGTTCATTCGATTATCAAATCAAAAAAAATAGAAAAAAAATCAGGAATTCCTGCTGGATGCTATTCTTGCAAGGCTTTTAAAGACGGCAGATGCAAAAGCTGCTGCGGAGAAAACAAATGATTGCAAATGCGATCCTGATAATTTTATTGATTTTACTCGCATGTCTAGGACTAAAGTCTTTTATAAAACGGCTCAATGGCGAAAGCTGCTGTAGCAGCGGAAATTCCGAAATAAAAATAAATCCTTTAGACAAAAATAAATCACACTATCCTTATGCGACGCTCATAAAAATTGATGGAATGAAGTGTAAAAACTGCGCAAGCCACATTCAAAACAAGCTTAACGAGTCTGGATTCTATGCAAAAGTAAATTTTAAGAAAAAATCTGCAAAAATTCTGTCAAAAGAAAAATTAAACGGCAACAAAAAAATAGAGGAAATAATAACTTCTCTCGGTTATTCTGTGATTTAAAAGAAAATTTGCCTCTAACTAATTTCGAATTGTTTTCAAATTCCTTTTTATTCTTCCGTAGCTTTATTTTCAAATTTGGTATATGAGCTCAAGAACAGAAGGTTTACATCTCCGATTGGACCGTTACGCTGTTTTGCAATAATCAGTTTTGCGTCCTGAACAGGATCTATTTCGCCCTCTTCCGTCTTTTTCCGTTCACGGTGAATAAACATTACAACATCGGCATCTTGTTCGATTGAGCCTGAGCCTCTCAGCTGCGCAAGTGTCGGTTCGGAACCTTCGGCGTCGCGGGCAACCTGACATAAGGCAACGACAGGAATGTCAAGCTCTCTGGCAAGACTTTTTAGTGATTTTGAAATTTCTGAAACTTGCTCGTAAACAGGAGCGGCTGAATTTTGCGTTGAAATAAGACCGATGTAGTCAATAAAAATAATTTTTACACCTTTTGACTGCACCATTCGCCTTGCCATTGCTCGCAAATCCAAAAGCTGCATATTCGGAGTGTCGACGATATAAAGTGGAGAATCAAAAACCCGTCCTGCGGCATCATTTATTTTTTGCAAATCATCAAGCTTCATTATTCCCGACCGAATTTTGTGTCCTGGAATTCTGCTTACCTGTGAAAGAAGGCGCTGGCCAATCTGCTCGAACGACATTTCAAGAGAGAAAAAGCCGCAAGGAATTTTCTGGTCGATAGCAATATTTTCCATCATAGAAAGTGCCATAGCCGTTTTACCCATAGAAGGACGTGCGCCGATGATGCTCAGTTCAGACTTCTGAAAACCGCTTGTCATGCTGTCAAGCCTTGTAAAACCGCATGGAATTCCGGAATAAGTGTCGTGGTTGTGATAATGCTGATGAATTATTTCAGATGTTCTTTGGACAACTTCGTGCATATCGTGAATTTGAATCGTCTGTCCCATATCAGTAAGGGCGAAAATCTTTTTTTCCGCTTCTTCAAGAATTGAACGGCTTTCACGCGATTCATCAAACGCAGAAGCCTTGATTTCTGAAGAAATTTTTATGAGACTTCGGCGAGTTGCTCTGTCCAAAACGACATGTGCATAATAATCGATGTTTGCGGCGGAAGGAACTTCATTTGTAAGGGATGCAATATAAGCTCCACCGCCAGCTTTTTCAAGCTCATTGTTTTTAGAAAGCTCGTTTGTGAGAGTAAGAATGTCTCCGGTTATTCCGCTTCCAAAAAGTTTTATGAGCGTGCTGTAAATAATCTGATTTTGAAGTGAATAGAAATGTTCTGGGAGCAAAAATGTTACAACATCCTGAATCGAAGTCCAGTCAAGAAGCATTGCCCCCAAAGTTGCAACTTCCGCTTCAAGATTGTGCGGCGGAACCGAGTCTTTTAATCGTTCGTCCATTATTTGCTCCTGTAAAAATGTGCTTTTCTTTTTGAAGTATAGCGTCGTTGCATTTTTTATCTTTTTATGAAAAATTATGAAAAATCAACGGCATTTTAATCTTTTTTTTATATTTAAAAATCAACAAAAAAAGCCGGAAAATTTTCCGGCCTTTTATTCAAACTGTCTGAACTTTTCAGATTTTGAAAGTAAAAAACTATTCAGCCTTTTCTTCTGCTGGAACTTCAGCAGTTTCTGCAGGTGTTTCCTTTTTAGAAGAAACTTCCTGTGGTTTGCTGTCTGTAGTCTGTCCTTTTACAGAAATTTTTACTTCAGCGTTTGTAGATTCGTAAAGGTGAATCAATGCTGTGTAGTGTCCTACGCTCTTAATTGTAACACCCTGAATTTCAATGCGTTTGCGCTCAATGTCGAAACCATTTTTGTTTAAGAAGTCAGCAACTGTCTGGCTTGTAACGGCACCGTAAAGCTTTCCGTTTGCAGCTGCAGGAACAGTAAGGTCAACGAGTGTCGCTTCAAGTTTGTCTTTTGCGCTTGCTGCATCCTTTCTTTTAGCTTCTTTGCGGGCTTCGATTTCTGCTTTGCGTCCTTCAAAATATGCTACAGTATCAGCATTGTACGGAACAGCAAACATGTGTGGGAAAAGGAAGTTGCGTGCATAACCGTTAGCAACATTTTTAACATCTCCCATTTCTCCGAGATGTTTAACATCTTCATTAAGAATTACTTTCATTTTTTCAAGCTCCTCTTGATATTAAAAAACGGCGTCACCAGGAGTTGGATCGTCGTTTTATTATTTTTTATTATTCTGCAACGAATGGAAGCAGACAAATTGCACGAGCACGTTTGATTGCAAGCGCAACTTCACGCTGATGTTTAGCGCAAGTTCCTGTAATGCGACGAGGAAGAATCTTACCGCGCTCTGTTGTAAAGCGTTTAAGACCGTCTGCATCTTTGTAATCTATTTTTACTTTATTAGCACAGAAACGGCAAACCTTCTTGCGGAAGAACTTTTTACCTCTGCGAGCGCCTTTCTCTTCGCCTTCGCGACCGTCTGAAGCGCCTTGTGTATCTGTTACATTTACTTTCTGTTCAACTTCGTTAGTTGTTACTTCGTCTGACATATTAAGTCTCCTAAAAATTGATTTTAATGATTAAACATTAAAATGGGATATCTTCTGAATATCCGCCGCCATTTCCACCAAAAGAAGGACTTTCTGCAGGTGGCTGATAAGACTGCTGCTGTGCAAAACCATTATTTTGCTGGAATTTCGGAGTGTACCCCCCTGACGACTGAGTGCCGCCGTTATCCGATCTTCCGCCAAGAAGCATTACACTGTCAGCAACAATGCCTACCTTGCTGAATTTCTGACCGTCTTTTTCCCAACGATCCTGACGCAAATATCCTTCTACGGCAATCTGCTTGCCTTTTGTAAGGTATGGCTTAAGGTTTTCCGCAGTTTTACCCCAGATTGTTACATCGAAAAAGTTTGCTTCATCAACCCACTGTTCACCCTGTTTACGGCTACGGTTTACCGCAATGCTGATATTAGCGCGTGCCTGACCGTTTGGAGTATAAGCAAAATCACGCTGATCATTTCCCAAGTCACGGACAAGACGTCCAACAAGGACTACTCGGTTAATATCTGTCATAAAATGCCTCCAGGTTGTTATTTACAGTGTTTATTAGAGAAAATAACTTTCTAGTCTTCGATTTTTACAAAAAGCCACTTCAAAAGGCTATGTGTTAATTTGAACTGAGTTTCGATTTCTGTAATTTTCGCAGGATTTGCGCTAACTGTAAAAAGAACGAAACGACCGCGTTTCTGTTTTTCGATAACATAAGTCAAGTCACGGTCACCGTAAGACTCTTCTTTGTCGATTTTTGCACCGAAATTGGCAAGCACTGAGCGAACTGCATCAGAAGCTGCCTTAAATTTGTCTTCTTCTGTAGAGAAAACAGTCATAAGTTCATACTTTCTCATCTTGTATGTTCTCCTTATGGTCAAATGGAAACTTCGTACGAAGTCTCAAGGGGTTGCTAAAAATATAACTTTTTTTTGCAGTCTGGTCAATACAAAAAAAATGTAAACAATTCTGGGCCATTTTTGCTGCGCAAAAAACGGGCTTTTCAGGGCTACGGCTTTCGCCTCCGACCAAAGGCTGACCTTTGTTTTCGCTTCGCTCACCCTTGCAATCCCTTGTCCAAAATATGCCTAAAACACAAAAAACAAAAGCGGATAATTGACACGATAAAAAGTTTTTTGCATAATATAAAAATCATATCGTGTTTATTGCCCGGGTGGCGGAATTGGCAGACGCGCTAGGTTCAGGTCCTAGTGAGAGCAATCTCATAGGGGTTCAAGTCCCCTCCCGGGCATATTCTTTTTTATAATCCGTTGTAAAAAGCTCTGCAAAAGTTATCTGATTTTTTTTGAGCCCTGACATTTCTGTGTAGGGTTTTTGCTCTGCTATAAATCAATTTTTTAGTTTTATAGTTCGAATTTATGTCCTTTTATGCTC
>NZ_DLLH01000071.1:44295-50542 GCF_002476655.1 Treponema sp. UBA7567 | reverse complement strand
AACAATATTGATAGCTGTCAAAACGTAGGTTGATTGCAGACATCTAACAGCATTGACGACTGCTAGAATTTAGCTTTAATGTCATCAGAAGTTATATTAGGAATCAGAGCCTGTTAAGCAGAATCCCCAAAACTTATTACTCTGCCTGATTAAAAAGGCCCGTTCCTCAACTGTAAAAGCAGTTTTCAGTCCAGGCTTTTTTATAACTCAATAATGTAATTTCTTTTTTCTATTTCTTAATATTATACGCCTCAAATCCAGGGTAGCAGGCAGCGTCACCAAGCTCCTCTTCAATGCGCAGAAGCTGGTTGTACTTTGCCACGCGCTCTGTGCGGCTTGGCGCGCCTGTCTTAATCTGGCAGGTGTTGAGAGCTACTGCAAGGTCTGCTATTGTTGTGTCCTCTGTTTCGCCTGAGCGGTGGGAAGCGATTGCTGTGTAGCCCGCCTTGTGCGCCATCTTGATTGCCTCAAGCGTTTCTGAGACAGAGCCAATCTGGTTCAGCTTGATAAGGATTGAGTTCCCAGCCCCGATCTTTATTCCCTTTGAAAGCCGCTCGACGTTTGTAACGAAAAGGTCGTCGCCTACGAGCTGGACTTTCTTTCCGAGTTTTTCTGTCATCTTTACCCAGCCTTCCCAGTCTTCCTCGTCAAGCCCGTCCTCAATCGAGACAATCGGATACTTGCTGGCGAGCTTTTCCCAGTGCGCGATAAGCTCGTCCGTCGTGAAGTCCTTTCCTGACTTCGGCTGATGATAGAATCCTTTTCCTTTCGGAGACTTCCATTCGGAAGAAGCCGCGTCCATCGCAATCAAGAAGTCCTTGCCCGGCTTGTAGCCTGCCGCCTCAACCGCCTCGAGAATTTTTTCGATTGCCTCCTCGTCGCTTCCGAGCTTGTTAGGCGCAAATCCGCCCTCGTCTCCGACTGCAGTAACGTCTCCCATTTTCTTGATTAGGTCGTGGAGCTTGTGGAAAACTTCCGTGCACCATCTCAATCCCTCTTTGAACGAAGGCGCGCCTGCCGGCATAATCATGAATTCCTGAGTGTCAACCGCGCTGTCCGCGTGCGCTCCGCCGTTCAAGATGTTCATCATCGGAACTGGAAGCTTTGTTCCTTGAACTCCGCCCAAGAATCTGTAGAGAGGAATTTGGAGCGAGTTTGCCGCCGCCCGCGCGCATGCGATTGAGACTGCAAGAATCGCGTTTGCTCCAAGGTTTGACTTGTCCTTTGTGCAGTCAGCCTTGAGCATTGCGCCGTCAACCTTGTATGTGTCTGCCGCGTCAAGCCCGACAATTGCGCTGGCGATTGCGCCGTTCACGTTTGCGACGGCCTTTGAAACGCCTTTTCCGCCGAATTTTGACTTGTCTCCGTCGCGAAGCTCCAGCGCCTCGAATTCGCCTGTTGAGGCTCCAGACGGAGCGGCTCCAAGCGCGACAGTTCCGTCTTCAAGATGAATTTCCGCTTCCACAGTCGGGTTTCCGCGCGAGTCGATAATCTCGCGTCCGATAACTTTTACAATCTTTGTTGATTTCATAGCTTTCTCCTTGAAAAGAAAATTGTTAGCTAATGCTAATTACAGGGCTAATATATTGGTTTTTCAAAAGAGAATCAAGAAGAGAGAATGGAATTTTGTTAGCGAAAGATAAGCTTCAAGCGGGTTTGCCCCGCATAACAACCTGCTGAATTTACTGAAAGGATTTAACAGTCTCGAAAAGTATCTATTCCTCGTAGCCTAGAATATCTCCCGGCTGGCATTTTAAAACTCTGCAAAGTGCCTCCAATGTCGAAAAGCGGATTGCCGTAACTCTGTTATTTTTCAGTTTTGAAAGATTCACATTTGTGATTCCGACTTTTTCGGCAAGTTCATTTACAGAAATTTTTTGTTCAACCATTACACGGTCAAGATGCAAAATGATTTTTCCCATTTTTGTTCCCTAGACAAGTCCTTCAACTTCTTCTTCCAGTTTGATTCCGTATGCAAAAATTTCTGAAAAACAAATCATTGCGATTCCCATTGCAATTCCAACAATCTGGACGCTCGTTTCGCACGCATCAACACCGAGAGAAATTCGGGCAATCAGACTCATTACAAAACCTATGAAAGGAATCATAATGCTGAAAATTCCGATTTCTCTGACCATTCTTACAACGTCTTTTTGAAAAGGCGTTTTTCCCTTGCTGAACCATGTTTTTCCTTCGCATGTTTGGATGATAAGATAAATATTTCTGAAAATCATTGTCATGCAGAGCATTGTAAAAATTCCTGCAAAAGCGAAAATTTTTACCGCGCTTGGAATAAGATTTCCATTTTGATCAGCGATTTCAATTTCAAATCCATTTGTGGCGATTGTTCCGTTTCCAACTGACTCAAGAAGAAAATTTCCGAATTTTTCAGGAATTACAAATGAGAACACTGTTGCGACAATCATTGCGGCGGAACTAAAAAGAAACAAGATTTCAAAGATTTTTGAAACGATTTTTGTAATTTTACTGATATTTCTGTTGTTCATAAAAAACTCCTATACTTTTATTTGTACAGGAGTTTTTATCGTTTGTCAATAAATATTTATTGTTTTTAGATAATTTTTTAATTTTTTACGATAATTATTTTACAACGACATTCACGAGTTTTCCTGGAACTACAATTATCTTCGCGACTGTTTTTCCGTCGGTGAATTTTTTGTAGCCGTCGGTCTCTTTTGCCATTGCTTCAAGAGTTGCGCTGTCTGTGTCGGCTGCAGCCTCGAACTTTGCGCGGAGCTTTCCGTTTATCATAACCGGGAACTCCTTTGTGTCGTCCTTGCAGTAGCTTTCATCGAATGTCGGCCATTTCTCGTATGCGTTTGTGTCTGTGTGTCCGAGCTTCTGCCACAGCTCTTCTCCAAGGTGAGGAGCGTAAGGCGAGAGCATGAGAACAAAGCCTTCCCACATCGCTTTTGGAATTGAGTCGAGCTTTGAAGCCTCGTTCACAAAAATCATCATCTGGCTGATTGCAACGTTGAAGTCAAGATTGCTTGTGTCTTCCGTCACTTTTTTTACGGTTTTAGCGTAAGTTTTTCGGAGCGAAGCGAGCGGTTTTTCGAGTTTTCCTGTGATGTCAACATCGCTCATCGGCTTTTCTGACAAGTTCCAGATTTTGTCGAGGAAGCGGTTCACGCCGATAAGTCCCTGCGTGTTCCACGGCTTTGAGACTGTGAGAGGCCCCATGAACATCTCGTACATTCTCACGCTGTCGGCTCCGTAAGTCTTTATCATCTCGTCCGGATTCACGACGTTCTTAAGGGATTTCGACATTTTCGCAACAACGCGCTCAAGCTCTTCTCCATCGTCTTTCGCGTAATATTTGCCGTCTTTTTCTTCAACTGCGTCAACTGCGACGAGAGACTTTGACTTTCTCTGGAAAGCAAAAGAAGTAATCATTCCCTGATTGATAAGGCGGTGGAACGGCTCTTTTGTAGAGACAACTCCGCAGTCGTAAAGAACTTTGTGCCAGAAGCGCGCATACAAAAGGTGAAGAACCGCATGTTCTGCTCCTCCAACGTAAAGGTCAACAGGCATCCAGTATTTTTCTTTGTCTGACGCGCAGAAATTCATATTGTCTTTCGGGTCGAGATAGCGAAGGTAATACCAGCAGCTTCCCGCCCACTGAGGCATTGTGTTCGTCTCGCGCTTTGCGTCTGCTCCGCATTTAGGACATTTGCAGTTTACCCAAGACTCAATTCCTGCGAGTGGAGACTCGCCTGTGCCTGTCGGCTGGTAAGTCTTTACGTTTGGAAGCTCCAGCGGAAGCTCGCTTTCCGGAACCGGAACAGTTCCGCATTTTGGACAGTGAACGAGCGGAATCGGCTCGCCCCAGTATCTCTGCCGGCTGAAAACCCAGTCGCGGAGCTTGTAGTTCACGGCTTTTTTTCCGATTTTCTTTTCTTCCAGGAATTCGAGCATTTTTGCAATCGCGTCTTTTTTGTTAAGGCCGTTTAAGAATTCTGAATTCACGTGGATTCCGTCCTGAGTCCAAGCCTCTTTTTGAACGTCAACTTCTGACTTCAAGACTTCGATGATTGGAAGACCGAATTTCTTTGCAAAATCCCAGTCGCGTGTGTCGTGCGCCGGAACTGCCATAATTGCGCCAGTTCCGTAAGAAATCAGAACATAGTCCGCAACCCAGATTGGAATGAGCTTTCCGTTAACAGGATTTATCGCGTAGCTTCCTGAGAAAACGCCAGTCTTTGTCTTTGCAAGGTCGGTGCGCTCAAGGTCTGATTTCTTCGCGGCCTCATCGCGGTATTTTTCAACTGCTTCTTTCTGTTCTGCTGTCGTGAGCTTTTCGATTAAAGGATGCTCAGGCGAGACAACCATGTAAGTCGCGCCAAAAAGAGTGTCGCATCTTGTTGTATAGACTGTGAGCTTCTGCTCAGTCGCTTTTCCGTCCTTGTCTGCAACTGCAAAGTCAACTTCCGCGCCTTCCGAGCGTCCAATCCAGTTGCGCTGCATTGCCTTTACGCTTTCCGGCCAGTCGAGCTCATCCAAGTCTTTTAAGAGACGGTCTGCATAGGCTGTGATTTTAAGAATCCACTGGCGGATAACCTTGTGCGTAACTTGCGCGCCGCAGCGGTCGCAGTGTCCTTCCTTTACTTCCTCGTTTGCAAGCCCTGTAAGGCACGAAGGGCACCAGTTGATTGGAGTCTGAGCCTCGTAAGCCAGACCTTTTTTGTAGAGCTGGAGGAAAATCCACTGAGTCCATTTGTAATAGTCAGGAGTGCAGGTCTTGATTTCGCGGTCCCAGTCGTAGCTGAATCCGAGAGCCTTAATCTGCTCGGTAAAGTGCGCGATGTTCTTGAAAGTTGTTTCGGCTGGGTGAGTTCCTGTCTTTATCGCGTAGTTTTCAGCCGGCAAGCCGAACGCGTCGTATCCCATCGGATGAAGAACGTTGTAGCCGTTCATTCGCAAGAAGCGCGAGTAAATGTCTGTGGCTGTGTAGCCTTCCGGGTGTCCTACGTGAAGTCCCGCTCCGCTCGGGTAAGGGAACATATCGAGAACGTAGCGGCGCTTCTCTTTTGGAAAAGACTCGTCCTCAACAGCCTTGAACGTCTTGTGCTCGTCCCAGTATTTTTGCCATTTTGGCTCGATGTTCTGAAATGGATACATTTTCTGACCTCGTTTTATCCGCAAAATTTGAACGCAGATTTGTGATTTTGGAAGAAAAAAAGTTTGAAAGAAAAAAAGAAACCTTTTCAAGGTTGCGTTTTGTCTTTCTGATTTTTGAATAGAAGAAAGTTTATCACTTTTTTAAAGTGTTGAAAATAGAAGAGAAAATTTGTTTTGCACAGCGCTTATGTACGCATATCGCCACGGATTTTATATTTTCTTTTCAAGCAGCACAAGGTTTACGCCTTTTATTCCGTTGAAAGTGCAGCCTCTGATTCCGATTTCTTTATAGCCGAGTTTTTTATAGAATGAGCGGGCGGCGGAGTTTTTTTCGTTTGTGTCTATCCTTAGATAGCGGCATCCGTTTTCAAGAGCATATTGCTCGTAGAATTTTGCAACCGCTTTTCCAAGTCCTCTGCCTTTTTCTGCCGGGTCTATGACAAGTGTATGCATGACCATAACTTCGCTGTCCGGCGCATCATACTGCCACGGAGCGCCTTTGTATGAGTCTACCTGTATCTGGTTGAATATGACTGTTCCGGCAGTTTTTCCGTCAATTTCCACGACAAAAAGGTCGTTTCTTGCAAGGGCATCTTTGATTGTACGTGCGTCAGGGTAGATTCCTCTTATCCAGCCGATTTCCGCGCGTCCGCTTTCCTCTTCTGTGTGAATATTATCGTAAATTCTTTGGACTGCCGCAGTGTCTTTTTGTGTCGCTTTTCTTATCAGTGTTCTTGAGATGTTTGTATCCATTTTTTTTCAGACCTGGAAATTTATCTTTTCCTTTTTTTTGATTTTTTGAATAGAAGAAATTTATCACTTTTTTTAGGTGTTGAAAATATGGAAGATTTTGAAAATAAATTATAGTTTGGCGCATTGAAAAATAAAAATCATAAAAACATTTATAAAAAGGAGCTTCCGGCGCAATGCGCCGTCGGGCTTTCCATGGCTACGGCATACGCCTCCGACCAAACGCAAGCGTTTGTTTTCGCCCGTTTTTTTTCAAAACGGGCTCACCATTCCAATCCCTAAGCCGCAAATTGACTTGTAAAAAAACAATAGTCTTTTTTTATTTAGCCTGAATTTCGAGTTTTGATAAGAACAG
>NZ_DLLH01000071.1:37417-44190 GCF_002476655.1 Treponema sp. UBA7567 | reverse complement strand
TAAATTATAAAACTCGAAATTCAGGCTATTTGACTACAATCGAAGATACTGTTTTGCCTTCGGCGGTGTAGGCTTTTGACGGGTTTGTTGTGTCGATAAACTGTTTTAGGCCGGTAAAATAGGCGTAATAGTATGTTCCGGGCGGCAACGGCAGGTAAATTTCGTATTTTCCTGGGGCAGTTTCTGTCATTTCGTAAATCCAGCTGTCCCAATTTGTAAATGTGCCTGCCAGCCTGATTTTTTTGCCTGGTTCAAAGCTGCAGGTAAATTTTGTAAATCCGTCGGGCATTTTTTCGGTTATATTTTTTTTTGTCTGCGGAATTTCTATGCACGAAAATTCTATTCCGTTTTCTGAGTCGTATTGGGTGTTTGGATTTGTCGGATCAACTGTCCAAAGGCCGTCGATTACAAGTTTGTAGGAAATTTTTTGTGTTTTTGGAGGAATTTTCAGAACGTAAAAATACCATGAGTTTGTCTGTTCTCCTTCGTAGTCGAAAAGCTTGCGCAGCGAAAATGCGTGAATTTTGCTGAAATTTTCAAAATCGAAGGCAATTCCTACGTTACGGGCGTTTTTTTCTGCTGTAAAGAGAATGTATTCATCGCTTATCAAAGGTGAAGTTACTCCTCTTACAGAAGTTACAAGATTGTCGTAATCGTAAGTGTCTTTTTTTGGCTCATCTTTTTTTGCAGAAACGCTAATTAAAACAAAAAATGCAAAAAATGTAAAAACAGCAAACTTTTTCATACTGGAATTTTCGGTATTTTTTGAACGGAGTTTAGATTTTTAAAATTAAGTTTTGTGGCAGGGATAGAAGGGGCGGAAACCGTTGGCGGTTGCCTGCAAACGCCAATGCAGCGCGGTTAGCGCGGAACCCCGGATAGCCCGTTTTTTTTGCGGAGCAAAAAAGCCGCCCAAATTATTAAAGCAAGGGTTCTGATTTTCCGAAAATGAGTGTAGAATTGAATCTTGAATTGTAATCAGGGCTCTAGAATTTTTTAGAGAAACCTGCCAATTTTTGTCTGGAGTAAAAAAACGAAATGCCGGGATTAAATCAGCTAAAGAAATTTGCCAGTGATATGCAGAATGTTGGTGACGAAGTTAAAATTCGTGCCCAGCGCGGTGAAAAACCTGCCGTTGTTCCTTTCCCGGAAGGAATTTCTGAAGAAGACGATTCTGAAGATTTTGTTCTTGGACTTCCTGAAAAAACGGATGATTCTCCTGAAAATTCCGTATCTGCTGTTGATTCTGGCGAAGAAAAAAATGAGCAAGATTTAAGTTCTCAGACACAAGAAAATGATGCTGTTCCAGATTTGGATTCGCTTTTAGATTCCAATGCTTCGCACTCTGGCGATGAGCCTGATTTAAGCGAATTTCTTGATGAGCCTGAAAAGAAAGAACCTGAAAAAAAAGAGCCGGAAGAAATTCCTCTGGAAGATCTTGATTTGGAGGCGCTTTTAAAATCCGCTCCTGAAGAAAGTGCTCAAACTGAGGCTGAGCAGGAAAATGTGCCGTTTGATGGGCTTTCTGGCGAAAATCTTTCTGAGCCTGAAAAAAAATCTGACAATTTTGAAGGCATTCAAATGCCGGATTTGCCGGACGATATGGATTTTGGAACTGAGAATACGGCTTCAAAAAACGATGACGATTTTGCTTTTAACGGCGAAGCTATCGACCTAAATGCCGATCTTCCGGAAGATATTGTCGAAAAAGACGGTTTTTCTCCTTTGCCAGACATTGAAGATGCTGAAAACCCTGAAAACGCTGCAAATTCTTCGGAGTTTGAACTTGATGATAAGACTAAGAATATTGAAAATCCTATGGGGCTTTCAGAATCTAAAAAAACAGATGAAAAGTTTGATGAAAATTTGAACAGCGATTCAAATTTTAGTCCGGACACCCGTCTGAACGACTTTAATCTTCCGGATTTTGATTCATTTTCTATGGAAAGTCCGAAAAATTCTGATTTCTCGGAAGGCTCTGCAGGTTCAGAAAATCCTGTCTCTTCGGAAGGTTCTGGCTCTAAGACAACGGAAGAAGAAAATGACACTGCGGCCGCCGAAATTTTAAAAGGGCTTTCTAGTCCTGTTGACGCTTCGGTTGATGTTCCTGCGGAAGATTTTTCGAGTTCAATCGAAGAGCTTGGAAGTGACGGAAATATTGATTTTGGAACAGGAAATGCTTCTTTTTCTAGTGGAGATGAATTTCCGGAAACCTCATTGCCTGGAATCGGTAAAAATTTACCGGACGATGACTTTCTTCTTGACGATGATTTTAAAATTCCTGGATTTTCGGACACTCAGACTGCCGCATTTGACAAGCGTGGACGGCCAAAAGTTGATGTTGTCGATTTTTCTCAGGCAAAGAGCGGAAGACCAAAAAATACTCTCACCGAAGAAGAATATGAAACTTTTAGAAAAAATCTTTCTGGATATCCGCTCAATCTTCGGCTTGCGATTGAAGATTTAGTCGTAAAGAACGAATTTACCGACGACGCTGTTTTTGAAATCATTCAAAAAATTCTCAACAAGGCGCCTGCAAGACAGATTGCTTCCCAATTGGAAAAAATGCTCGACATTTCAATTGACGTTCCGAGAGATTACGAGAGGCGTTCTTTTGCCCAGTACGAAGCGTACAAGCAGTCTTTTCAGTTTCAGTTAAAAAATAGAATCATTCCAGGAACGATTGCAGGAATTGTAATTGCTTTTGTGGTTTCTCTGCTTTTCCGGGCTGGCGTTTTGTTCGTTTATAAGCCTATAATGGCAAATATTATTTACAAGCAGGGATATGCCCTTCTTCAGAACAACGAATATCCTCAGTCAGAATCAAAATTTGTTGATGCGGTTCAGTACAAACCTGTAAAAAAATGGTTTTTTAAATATGCCGAAGGTTACCGTGAGCACAAGCAGTTTGAACGTGCGGCTCAAATGTACAAAAATATTCTTGGAGTTTTTAAGCACGACAAAAATGCTGGGCTCGACTGGGCGAAAATGGAGCTTTATGACCGCGCAAACTATGAGCGTTCTGAAGAAATTGTCCGCCGCGAAATTTTAGACTGGCACATAAACGATTCTGATGGAATTTTGCTTTTGGGCGATGTTTTTCTTGAATGGGGGGAAACAGATTTTTCAAAATATGAACAGGCAAGGCAGACTTATTCCGATTTGATTCAGCTTTATGGAGCTACAGACCTCTATATGTCGAGAATGCTCCGTTATTTTATCCGCACTGACAAATTAAAAAATGTCATAGAGCTTAAAAGCCGTTTTTATCCGCGCGAAAAATCTTTGGAAGCAAAAGACTGGACAGAACTTTCAGGCTACCTTCTGGACAAGCTTTACGGAAAATTGAGCCGTTCAGATGAATATTTACGTGCAAAAATTGAAGATGTAAAAGCGATGCTTGACATTGCAGAAAAAAAAGATTCAAAAAACCCTCTTGCCCATTACAATCTTGCGCGCTACTTTATCCGAAATTCAAATTTTGAATCTGCAAGAAGAAAACTTTTGGTTGCTCTTGACTGTTTTGATAAGCTTAGTGTCCGCACAAAAAAAAGCGTTTACAGCGAAATTGACGCCTGCCGTCTTTTGGGCGAGCTTTACACGGATTTAAGCCAGTACATAAAAGCTCAGGAAGCGTACACCCGCGGAATTGACCTTTTCCAAAGAGAAAACGAAAAAAACGGACTTGAAGGCGATTTAAATACAGGAATTTTGTATGCGGACATGGGAGATATTGAATACTTTATTTCTGGCGATATGGATGCGGCCTTAAAAAATTATGAGTATTCAGTTTTAAATAAAAATTCAACTCCGACTGTAAATTACAGAATCGGTGTTATAAATTATAACAAGCAGAATTACGAAAATGCGCTCACATTTTTTATAAAGGCTTTAGAAAAAAAAGATGCAGATCAAAACCTTCTGCTTGCAGCCGGAAACACGCTTGCTCTCCGCGGAGATAATTTTGCGGCTCAAGGTTATTACAACCGTCTTTTAAGCCTTTTAAACGAAGAAAAAGCTCATCATGCGCTTCTTTTTCCTCAGGCTAAGGAAGATGATGCGCAGCTTGTAGAAATGATTTTAAAAACAACCAACAACCTTGGAGTTGTCTTGAATAAAATTGCTCGTCAGACAGGCAACAGCCAGATGAACGGAAAAAGTTTTGAATGTTTTGTCGAATCAATTCGAGCCTGGGATGCTCTTACAAGAAACCAGGAAACGATGGTTCGGCTTGGCGGAAGCAACCTTGCCCTGCAAAATTCAAAATATATTTCGGCTTCTATGGCGGAATTTGAACCTGCAATTTATACAGACATTCCGCGCACTTTGGTTGGAGAAAAAGTGCTAAAATAGAATAAAGCCGCAAAGAACAAAAGAGTTGAAAATCCGGAATTTTTGAAAAATGTTTTGCATTAGAATTGGAATTGACATAAAAAAGCACTTTATTTCGCTCAAAAAAGAAGTTTTCCGAAAAACAATTCATATTTGTACTGCATTTGTGCCAATTTTTATTCATTTTTATAAAATTCCAGCGATAATTTGCCTTGTTTGCGCAGCCGTTTTGTATTCAGTTTCTGAAATTTTAAGGCTAAACGGTGTCTGTGTTCCGCTAATAAGTTCAATAACGGTCGCTGCCGCCCGAAAACGTGATGACAATAAATTTGTTCTCGGTCCGGTAACCTTGGTTTTGGGAATTGTTTTGTGCTCTATTCTTTGGAAAGAACCATTTTCTACAGTCGGGATATTTTCTCTTGCATTTGGCGACGGACTTGCAAGCCTTGCAGGAAAAACATTTGGCAGGGTCGAAGTTCCTTTGACTGGAGGAAAGACAGCGGCTGGAAGCCTTACCTGTTTTGCCGCAGTTTTTATTTCGAGCTTTTTTGTCTTGCATAATTCAATTTTGTGCTTTTTTCTTGCCCTCGTTGCAACTTTGATTGAAGGATTGCCGCTAAAAGATTATGACAACATTCTGATTCCTGTTGCAATCGGCGGGCTTTCTCAACTTTTTTATCTCCACATGTAAAGTGAATGCAAGGCTCTCAAATATCTATACGTTCCCAAAAGAAGAAGCGGAAGTCCCAAAATAATAAAGACGAAGTTGTCCGAAATTACCAAAAATCCATATCCAGAAAGAATAAACAACATTGAAAAGGCAACTTTTTTATATTCGTCAGTATTTTGATTGACTGCCATAATCCAAAACGAAATAAAACTCAATGCAGTAAATGCAAGCCGCGAACAAAAAAACAGTCTTGGAAATCCCCATGTGACGGTTCCGGCAGAACTTATTCTTGCCGTATTGATAGGCGCAATAATCGCAAAAACAACAGTTATTGCAAAAAGAATCGTAATATTCCGTTCAATATCCTGGCGCTGCTCTGCAGAACTTGCAAGAGCCGCAAAAAGAAAGCTCAGCGGACACAAAAGCCGTCCGATAAAAATAATTCTTCCGCAAAAAAACAGAAGATCAGAAAAAGTTGACCACAAACCAAAAAGCGGCGTTAAGAAGCGCACTCCTTCGCAAAGACAGCCAGTCAAAAATGCAAGAAAAAAGACAATTTCGTTTGACTGAGTGTTTTCAAAAAGTTTAAGCGCATAAAAAACAGTAACAGGCGCAAAAAAAACAATCAGCGAAATTGAAATCATCGTTGCAATAAAATTGTATTTTAAGAATCCGATTTTTTCTATAAATGCTGGAATCCGCAGGTTAGGCGGCGGAGTAATAGCTTTGTTTACAAGCGCTATAATAAAAAAAATTAGGGCGCTTGCAATGCAGACAAGCGAAAAATAGAAGAAAATCTGCATCATGCGGTTGCGAGTCTTTAAAGTCATAAAAAAATATTAAAAGCAAACAAAAATTAAGTAAAGAGAGAGCATTTAAAATCCGAAAATAAATATAGAGCATAACAGGCGCTTAAAAAATGCAGGCACGGACAGCATACAAAAAATCAGCTTTTTATGCGCATTGAATGGGAGAAAAAAATGAAAAAGCATCTTTTGATTTTATTCACAATTTTTGCAACGGTTTCACTTTCTTTTGCTGGAGATGCTGCGGCTTTTGTTGATCTCGGACTTTCCGAAGACGGCAAAACTTACGTTTTTGCAGAATACGGAAAAACAGATAAAACTTTTCAGGGCTACGCGGAAATTTATTGCGTTGATATTGAAAAAAACGACTGGATTGACGGCGAAGTTTTCCGCATAAATCCATCGGAAGCGACTGCAAAAAAAACAGGCCGCGAAGTTTACGAAGAACTTCTAAAAAAGGCAAGCTGGGTGCTCAAAAAATACAATTTAAAAAAATCAGAAGCCGACAATCTCCTTTTTACACGCGAAATTCCGTCTTCAACCGGCGAAATCGTTTTTAAGGATTTTGAAGGATCGAGCACAGAGCGCAGCGTTTTTTACCATATTAAACTCATAAAAAATGTCGAAGGCACAGGAGAAANNCTTCTTTCTTTATCGCAGTAGAAAAACAGGACGAAAACGGCGATGTAATCAGCCGCGACATTGTCGGAAATCCTGACATAAAGCGCAAAGGCGTAACAGGCTACACAATCAACCGGATTTTCAGCGACAAAAGCGGCCGCAATTTTGTGTTCGTAGTCGAAAAGCAGGTCGAAAACAAGACAGGCACGTGCATCCGCTACATGGTCGAAACAATCCATCTGTAAAAAAATAAAAACTTGCAAAAAAATCCTGGCCGTAAAAAAAGTGCCGGGATTTTTTATTTATGGAGCACATTTTTTGCTCAAACCGGCCAACCGCCACTT
>NZ_DLLH01000071.1:25280-37402 GCF_002476655.1 Treponema sp. UBA7567 | reverse complement strand
GGCTTGGCTAATGTCCGGGCTGCAAATTGCCTTTTTAACCGTAACTGCGCGACTTTGCAAATTTTTTCTATTTTCAAAATCCTTAAAGTTCTGTATACTTGCTCAAAATTTGGAAAGGTGGAAAAAATGCGCAAAACAAAAATTATTTGTACGATTGGACCTGCGAGCGAAACTAAAAAAGTTCTTATTGAAATGTGCAAGGCCGGAATGAATGTTGCCCGGCTTAATTTTTCGCACGGAACACACGAAGAGCATTTAAAAAAAATCAATCTTATAAAAGAAGTTCGCAACGAATTAAAAATTCCTCTGGCGATTATGCTTGATACAAAAGGACCAGAATACAGAATTGGAACTTTTAAAGAACATAAAATTGTTGTAAAAGAAGGCCAGACTTTTACTTTTACAACCGACGAAATCGAAGGCGATGAAAACAAGGTTTCTGTAAATTACAAGGGCTTTGCCGATGATTTAAAGCCTGGCGACAGAGTTCTTGTAAACAACGGACTTGTAATCTGCGAAGTTACTGACGTAAAAGGTCACGATGTTATTACAGAAGTTAAGGTTGGAGGCGCGCTTTCTGACAAAAAAAGCATGAATTTTCCTGGAAAACTTTTAAACAGCGCTTTTTTGAGCGAACAGGACAAGAGCGACCTTTTGTTTGGAATTGAGCAGGACGTTGATTTTGTGGCGGCATCGTTTGTTTCTACAAAAAAAGATGCCCAGGACGTCCGTGAATTTTTAAACGCCAACGGCGGAAAAGAAATTGATATTATTGCAAAAATCGAAAATCGTGCCGGTGTTGAAAATATCGAAGAAATTTGTTCTGTTGTTGACGGGATTATGGTTGCCCGCGGAGATTTAGGCGTTGAAATTCCTTTTATGGAAGTGCCTGTCGTTCAGAAAGAAATCGAGCAAAAATGCCGTCTTCTTGGTAAACGCGTTATTATTGCAACGGAAATGCTCGAATCTATGATTAACAATATTCGTCCGACCCGTGCCGAAATTTCTGACGTTGCAAATGCGGTTTATGACGGAACTTCTGCAATCATGCTTTCTGGAGAATCTGCCGCAGGAAAATATCCTGTCGAGGCAGTTAAAACAATGTCCAGTGTTGCAGAATATACTGAACAGCATATAAATTACAAAAAACGCTTCAATTATACGGAATTTGTTAACCGCAATATTCTTGACGCAATTTCTCATTCAACCTGTCAGATGGCAATTGATGTTGGCGCAAAGTGCATTGTTGTAAATTCTGTGAGCGGTTTGACAGTAAGAATGGTGAGCCGTTTTCGCGCGCCTGTGCAGATTATCGGCTCAACGACATCAGAAAAAGTTTACCGTAAACTTGCGCTTTCTTGGGGAGTAATTCCGCTTTTGTGCGAGGAATACGATTCTCTCGATGTTCTTTTATTTCATGCGATTCAGCGCGCTGTAAAAATACTTAATCTTAAAATCGGTGATACAGTGGTTTTGACTGGCGGGCAGGTAGGTGTCAACAGCGGCCACACGAATATGATAAAAGTAGAAACTGTCCGCAAAGTTTACAGATAAACAAAAGTTTTTGAATTTATATTGCCGTTCTGTGAATGTATTTTCCAGATTTAAATCTGAAGAAGAAAATTACGGAACGGATAACCCAGTCGCTGCTCATGCCAATCCAAACTCCAAGAGGACCTGTTTTTAGTACGCGGATAAGGAAAATCGTGAGAGCGACCCGGCAAGTCCACATTGTGACTGTCGAAACTAGCATTGGAAAACGCACATCTCCGGTTGCACGCATTCCGTACGGAGGAATAAAAGAAAAACTCCAGGCAAACGGCTTTATTACGTGCACAAAAACAGAAAGCTGAATTGTCAAAAGCGCAACGTCCGCATCCATTCCAGAAAGAACTGTGAGAGGTTTTATAAATCCGATTACAATGAGCGAAGAAATTGCTACTGCGATAAAACTGAAAAAAGTGAGTTTTTTAATGTATTTTTCTGCAAGCTTGTAGTCGCCTGCGCCGTAAGCTTGTCCTGCGAGCGTCATAAGAGCAATTCCTATTCCGATTGGAGCCTGGCTTGAAAAACTTTCCAGAACTGAAGTGAGCGCATTTGCGGCAATTGCGGCTGTTCCAAGAGTTGAAACCGAAGATTGAATTGCAAGTTTTCCAAATTGAAACATTCCGTTTTCGATTCCTGAAGGAATTCCGATTCTTAAAATCTGAGAAATTTCGCGGAAATCTGGTTTTGCAAGATAAGAATCAATCGCAATCTGCTGTTTTGTCCGGTTTAGCAGAATCAAAATTACAACAGCACAGAAAATTCTCGAAATCAAAGTGCTTAAGGCCGCTCCTGCAACGCTCATATTTAATCCAAAAATAAAAATGGCGTTTCCTATGATATTCAGAATGTTCGAAATTGTAGAAACAATCATCGGAAGCTTTGAATTTCCGTCTGCCCTAAAAATTGCTGCTCCCGAATTATAAATTGCAATAAAAGGGTAGGAAAGTGCTGTTATAAAAAAATAAATTTCAGATTTTGACATAACTTCCGCTTCTACAGAACCAAAAATAAGCGAAAGAATTGATTTTTTAAAGAGAATCAGGATTGCAGTTCCAACGATAGAAACAAAAGTTACAGAAAGAATTAACTGTTTGCCAGCGTGGCAGGCCTTTTTTATATCTTTTCGACCGAGATATTGGCTGCAAAGAATTGCTCCGCCAGTAGCCATTGCTGAAAAAATCAAAACAATCATTACATTTATCGAATCGACAAGAGAAACTGCCGAAATTGCAGCCGAACCGCATTTTGTAATCATGACGGTGTCTGCTGTTCCCATAAATGAATTTAAAAGCTGTTCGACCATAAGAGGGACGAGCAGCTGAAAAAGTTGTCTGCCTTTTACTTCCATAAGCCGTAATTTTAATGAGAGAGATTTTGATTTACAATTGGTTTTTAATTTTCAGACTGATAAAAATTTGTTCATAAAATATTAGTTGTCTAAAAATTGAAGCTGCTCTCAGAAAAACTCTCCAATTTACCGTTAGTCGCATTCGCTCAAGACGGCTTGTTATCGTTTTTTTTATTCCAGCATATTTTCGTTAAAGTCTTTGGCGTCTCCCTGCCAGATTATGCGGCCTTTTTTTATTAAAATGATTTTATCGCTTACGGCTTTTGCTTCTGCCAGGTCGTGTGTAACCATTATTCCTGTAAAGCCTATTTCTTTTTGCAGTCTGCGGATTTCTGCGGCGAGCTTTTTTCTTAAAGGCGCGTCCAGTGCCGAAAGAGGCTCATCAAAAAGCACAAGCTGCGGTTTTACAATCAATGTTCTTGCAAGGCTCACTCTCTGCGCTTCGCCGCCGCTCAGAGTTTCCGGAGAGCGCTTTCCGAAATTTTCAAGATTGAACTTTTTCAAGAATTCGCAAGCTATTTTTCTAGCTTCCTTTTTTTTAATTCCGTGGCAGACAAGCCCGTACGAAACGTTGTCTTCTACGCTTAAATGCCCAAAAAGGTTCGCGCTCTGAAAAACCATGCCGATTCCTCGGTTTTGCACAGCAACTTTCGTTATGTCTTTTCCGCCAAGATTTATTTCTGCTGTTTCCGACTTTTCAAGACCGCAAATCAGGCGCAAAACGGAAGATTTTCCTGAGCCGGAAGGTCCCAAAATCGTCGTCATTGTGGATTTTTCACATTCAAAGGAAACATCGAGGGAAAAATTTTCCCATTCTTTTTTTAAATTTTTTGCACTAAAAAATGCCATTTTCTGAGCCTTCCTGTTTTTTCAATTTTCTGCCAGAGGCTAGTTTGCCGAGCGAAAAAATCACCGCGCATAAAATTCCAAGTATTACTCCGGAAGCGCAGGCTTCGTTAAATTTATACCTTCCTGCAAGACGGTAAGTGTAGAGCGCAAGCGTATTGAACCGGGGAATTGCAAGCACGAGCGGAAGTGTCGCATCACCGGCACTCAGAGCAAAGCAAAAAACTGTCGCCCTAAAAAAAGAACGCTTTGAAACTGGAAGAAAAATTCTAAAAACTGTGTCGAACGGCGAACGGCTCAAAATCGAAGAAGCTTCAACTGTCGTCTGGGGAAGTTTTTCAAGTTCTGCATAAATCTGTCTGAACGCAACCGGCCAGTTTAAAAGTGATTGAGCCAAGACAAGAATTAAAAAATTTCCTTTTCGGACAAGAATTGTAATCAAAACTCCAACTACAACGCTCGAAATTGCCATTGGCGCAAGTGGAATTATCCTAAAAATAAAAAAACGGCCTGTCGGATCAAAAACCTTGAGAACGGCTGCGTAAAAAAAGGCAATTGCCGCGCACAAAAATCCAGAGAGCAGGGCTGTTATAAACGTCCATAAAAAAGCATTCCAAAAACTTTGCGAGCTAAAAAGATGAATAAAATTATAGAAAGTAAAATTCGAATCAAGCCGTTTTGAGCTCAATCCGTTGTAAAAAATCGAAAAAAGAGGGCAGATAAAAAACAAAAAAATCAGGAAAAAAAGAATGAATGCAAAAATTTTTTCAAATCCGCAGATTTTCGTTTTTTCGAGGGATTCGCCGTAAAAAAAAATGCCTTTTAGGCCTTTCGATTTTTGTTCAATAAATGTGTAAATCGTGACCAAAAAAAGGGCAATCAGCGTTTCCAAAAAGCCAAGCTTTAATGCCGCTCCAAAATTCAAATTGACTTTTGCCTGCTGATAAATTTCAACTTCGAGGGTTGTCGTTCCGACTGAGCCAAAGAGAAGCACAATCATAAAGCTAAAAAAACAGTACAAAAAAACTGGAATACAGGCTGATATTATTGAAGGCAAAAGCTGAAAAATCGTAATTGACCGGAAAATTTTAAAATTTCCGGCGCCTAAAAGCCTTGCCGCGTCCGATTCTGCTCTCGGAAGGCGTTCCCAGGCAGAACTTACAGTGCTCATTACGAGCGGAAAATTATAAAAACCGTGGCAGATTATGATTCCCAAAAAACTGTACAAAAAAGTGACAGTCGGTCTATCCTTGCCAAAAATGAACATCAAAAAATTGTTCAAAGTTCCGTTCATTCCAAAAAAACTAACGTAGCCCAAAGCGACCAAAAGCGAAGGAATACAGAACGGAACAGAAGAAAGCGAAAGCAAAAAGTTTTTTAAAAAGAATTTTCTCCGGCCGCAAAAAAAAGCAGCCGGAAGTCCGATTAAAAGGGCCGTAAAAGTCGATAGCAGTGCCTGAAAGACCGAAAAACCGGCAATGCGAAAAAAAACATTTGCAGACAGGACTGCGTTCATCTTTTCTAAAACCTTTTAAAAATTTTTATTCGCCCAAAACAGCCATAATCTGTTCGACAGCGGCATTAACTTTTTCAGTATCGTAAGACAAAAGCTTCTTAGGAGAAGGAGTTCCGTCAAGATAAGACTGCGGAAGTTTTACATTTTTGTTTGCAGGAAGCATCCACTGTGTAAGCGGCAGTTCGTTCTGTGCGTCCTCGCTGATTAAAAAGTCCAGAAAACTCTGTGCGCCTTTTTTGTTCGGAGCATTTTTTGCAAGTCCGGCGCCTTCAACCTGAAGAATGTGTCCGTCGTCAAAAATCAAAGCCTGGTATCTGTCGGTTTTGTCGTATTCGTAGTGATAAGCCGCGCTTGTCGTATAACTGCAAACGAGCGGAGCTTCTCCATTTGTAAAAAGTCCGTAACCTGCGCTCCAGCCAGGAGCCATAGTAAGAATATTTGGTTTTAAAGCTTTCCAGTAGTCAAGAACTTTTTCGCCTTTTACAGCGCAAGTCCATGCGGCAAACCCAAGTCCAGGAGTAGAAGTCCGCGGATTCATCAAAATGATTTTTTTTGCGTAGACTGGTTTTGTAAGGTCGTCGAGCGATTTTGGAGCAGGAATATTAGCCTTTGTATCGAACACGATTGCAAAAGGAGCGTAGTCAAAAGGAGTCAAAAGATTTTTTGAGCCCAAGGCTTTTTTCAGCTCCTCAGAAATCGATTCAGAACCAGCAGGTTTGTAGGCTTCGAGAATATCCTGTTCCGCCGCTTTTTTCGCAAGATTGTTGTCCAGGCCCAAAATTACGTCTGCCTGAACATTGTTTTTTTCAAGAGCTGCGCGCGAAAGAATTTCAACTCCGTCGCCACAATCAACATAGGTAACTTTTAAACCAGTTTTTTCCGTAAATTTTTTTGCAATTGCCGCTCCAGGCCCCCATTCACCGCAAAAACTGTCATAAGTGTAAACAACAACTTCATTTTGACGCGCAGAATCACCTGCTTTTTTAGAGCAGCCCGAAAAACCAATAGAAACTAAAATAGAAAAGAGAAAAATTTTAAAGATGTGTCTAAGCATATCTTCCTCCGCCGGCATTATCCGGATCAGGTTGGAACCTCATACGAAGTTCTGCGGGTGTAATCTCAGGGAAAATTCTTCCCACCCCGGTACAAAGCACATTGTAAAAATATACATAAATTGTGTAAAGTGAGTTTTAACTTTTTTATTTTGGAGCGCAATTAGTCGTCAATCCGTCCTCTGCGCAATTCCGCTTTCGCTCCATCTTTTTGCCTTGCAAAAAGACGCCTTCGGCGTTGCTCCGGCACGGGCTAAGATTTTCTTAAAAACTAAAAAATTGACCTTTTACGTCTTTTTTCCGATAATATCTTTATGAAAAAATATTTTTTCCTTTTTGTATGTTTTTTTTCAGTATTTTCAGTTTTTGCCGAGCCACAGTTTGAATTTGGTGTCGGTTCAGGCTATGTTTTTTACGGTGACAAAGATTTAAAAAATTTGCTTTCTGATTTTGACCAAAAAAGCCAGGTTATTTTGTGCGGAGATTTTTCCGTTAATTTTTCAGTTGCCGAGCCTGTAAAACTTGTTTTCGGAATGGATTCTATAATAGACGCGCGCTGGAAAGGCAGTGAGCACTTTATTCTTTGGGATTACTGCGGTTTTGCAGGTTTTAAAATTTATCCTGGGCTTGCAGGCCTTTGCACAACTGTTCAGTACTGTCTTGGCAGACGCACAGATTTTGTAAGTTTGCAGGACATTGAAGATTATATCGAAAGCACAAATTTTGGAAATGGATTTGCCTTCGGCATTTCCTACGATTTTGGTTATGGAAAAAAAGGCTACGCACCGGAAGTCTGCGCAAACTGGCGGCACATGCCGAGAGGCGGTTCGAGCGACAATATTTTGGAAGTAAAGTTCCGCATTTCAAAAAACTAAGAAAAAAATTGCATTTAAGATATTTTTGGTTTATCCTGTAAAATACAGACTTTATTATGTTATGGGACTAAGCGATGCAGATTGAAACACAGGGATTTTTACCGCAAATTCCAGAAGAACAGCCGGAGCAGGTTAATATTACAGATGTTGGAATTGCAGTAGATGTCGGAACGACAACTGTTGCTGTAAAAATCTGGTCGCTTTCCTCAAAAAAATGCCTTTCTGTCATTGCGGAAAAAAATCTTCAGGCCCGCTATGGCTGCGATGTTATCCGCCGTATTTCTTTTGCAACGCGGCCGCCTCTTACAGGTTCTTCTGCTGTCGTAGAAACAGGAGAGTCAGCCCTTCATTATGCAATTATTTCGCAATTAGAAAGAATGTTTGCTCACGCGCTGGCGCTTGCTGCTCAAAAAACAATGCGCGGAATTCAATTAAATGTTTCTAAAATCGTAATTACTGGAAACACGACAATGCTCAGTTTTGTCTGCGCGTTTCCGGTCGAAGGTCTTGCCGCCGCTCCTTTTACTCCAGCTTCTCATTTTGGCTTTACGGCAAGTTGGGACAAGGTTCGCAGTGGGAAAATCAACGAAAAATGTTCAAATCTGGATCTTCCAACCCCGGAAATTTTACAGCTTTTTGCTGCAAGTTCAGTTGATTCCGAGACTCCGGTCTATTTTCCTCCTTGTGTCGGGGCTTTTATTGGCGCGGACACTGTCTGCGCAATGCTTTCGGCGGGTTTCCCTTCTCCAGAAAGCGATGAAAATTTGTGCTGGGACATTCCTGTTCAAACTCCGCTCTTGCTCGCAGATATTGGCACAAATACAGAAATTGCTCTTTTTATTCCAAAAACGAAAGAACAGCCTGCAAAAATTCTGTGCACTTCGGCTGCTGCGGGTCCTGCTTTTGAGGCGGCGAATATCAGTTGCGGAATGAGTTCAGTTGATGGCGCGGTTGAAAAAATTGAATATAAAAACGGAAAGCTCTGCTGCTCTGTAATCGGCAGCGGCAATGCAAAAGGAATTTGCGGTTCAGGGCTTGTAAGTGCCGGAAGCACGTTCTTAAAAAACAATTTTATCGATAAATCTGGCGTAATACGGAAAAATATTTCTAAACTTGGCGACGGTTCTTTTTGCATTCAATTGACACCTGCTGTTTATCTTTCTCAGCAGGATATTAGAAATCTTCAGCTTGCGAAATCTGCGGTTTATGCAGGTTTGCGCTATATGCTTGAGCGTTCTCCTGATGTTCCGCTTTTTTGTATTGCAGGCGGTTTTGGTTCGCACCTCGATATGGAAGATTCCTGCACAATAGGTCTTATTCCAAACGAACTTAAAAATCGTTGTGTTCCACTCGGAAATGCAGCCCTTGCAGGAGCGTCCGCAATGCTTTTTTCTAAAACTTTGAGAAAAAAGGCAATGGAAATTAAAAATCATTCAATCCAGATAAACCTTGCCGCAGTTCCTGAATTCCAGGAAAGATACATAAGTTCAATTGAATTTAAATACCCTTAATTTCGGGTTTTATAATTTGATGCCATTTTTTGGCTTGGCTTCTCGTCATTATCGGACTTGATTACTTGTCATTATCTGGCTTGAACAGATAATTTATTGAAAATTCCAAACAGATTTGACTGTCGCAGCACGGGAATGGAATAAAATCGCTGTTCTTATCAAAGCTCGAGATTTTGGCTAAATAACTTTTCTCTGATTTATTTGTTTGACATATAAATATTCTTAGATTAGAATATAAAGGATATTTTGGGGGCGGCTTTTTTGCGGAAATTTTGAACGATGATGACGTTTATCCGCAGTAAAAATCCAACTCCTTAATAGAAGCATAGGAGAATTTTATGAATGTTGTATTATTCGTAATTCTTCCTGTTGCTGGTATAGTTCTTGGATGGATTATTCGTTGGTTATATGCCAAATTTCAATTATCTTCGGCAGAGCAAAAAGCTGAACGTGTAAAACAGGATGCATTAAAAGAAGCAGAAGCCCAGAAAAAAGAATATTTGCTAGAAACAAAAGATCAACTCCTTCGGGAACGTCAGCAGCAGGAACGGGAAAATCGTGAACGCCGGAAGGAAATTCAGGTTTACGAAGCAAGAGTTGCAAAAAAAGAAGAACTCGTTGACAAACGCAATAGCGAAATGGACAAAAAAGAGCAGGAATTTGCTGAACGCGAAAATTCTATGGTAAAACGTGAGCAGCAGATCTCAACTCAGGAAGAAACTTATCGCCGTGAGCTGGAGAGAATTTCTGGCTTGTCTGCGCAAGAAGCAAAAGATTTAATCATCAAAAATCTTGAAAATGACGCGCGTCATGACGCTCAGGCGCTTTTGAACAAAATTGAGCAGGAAGCTCAGTTGACGGCAGATAAAAAAGCCCAGAAAATTCTTGTAGAAACAATTCAGCGGCTTGCGACTGAGGTTACGAGCGATATTACAGTTGCGACTGTTTCGCTTCCAAGCGACGAGATGAAAGGCCGCATTATCGGTCGTGAAGGACGCAATATCCGCGCATTGGAAACTTTGACTGGTGTAGATATTATTATTGATGATACTCCGGAAGCCGTTGTGATCAGTTGTTTTGATCCTGTCCGCAAGGAAATTGCAAAGCAGTCTCTTGAAAGGCTTGTGACAGACGGTCGTATTCATCCTGCAAGAATTGAAGAAATTGTGCAGAAAGTAACAAGAGAAGTTCAGCAGAAAATTTATGAAGAAGGTGAAAAAGCGCTCTTTGATCTTGGAATTCACAATATGAATCAGGATGGAGTCCGCGCTTTGGGCCGTTTGTATTTCCGCACAAGCTACGGCCAGAACGTTCTTACTCACTCAGAAGAAGTTGCAGAAATTGCAACCCTTATTGCCGGTGAAGTTGGAGCAAACCGCGAGCTTGCAAAACGTGCGGCTCTTTTGCACGATATTGGTAAAGGCGCAGAAAACGATAGCGATAAAAACCACGCAGAAGTCGGAGCAGAAATGGCAAGAAAATTTGGCGAAGACCAGAAAGTTATCAATGCTATTGCTGCCCACCATCAGGATTGTGAGCCTGCAACTCTCGAAGCGGTTATTGTTCAGATTGCAGATGCAATTTCTGCGGCACGTCCGGGCGCAAGAAAAGAAACTGCGGACAATTATATAAAACGCCTTGAAAATCTTGAAGAAATTGCAGAAAAATTCCAGGGCGTTGAAAAAGCTTATGCGATTCAGGCTGGACGCGAACTTCGTATTCTTGTAAACAACGAGAAAATTCCTGACGGCGAAGTTAAAGAGCTTGCGCAGAAGATTGCAAAACAGATTGAAACCGATTTGCGTTATCCGGGACGTATAAAATTGACGATGATTCGCGAAACACGAATTGTTGAATACGCAAGATAAGTTTTTGAAAAAAATATTCTAAAATGAAATAAATCCTGCGCCGAAGAATGAAAATGTCTTACGGGGCAGGATTTTTTTTGTTTTTTTTGATAAATAAGGAAAATGAAGGATAAAACACGGTTTTGTGTTTTTTTTAGAAAAACTTAGCCCGTGCCGGAACAACGCGAAAGCGTCCGCCGTGGCGGATGAAGCGGCAGCGGAATTGTGCAGGGACGGTTAGAGAGCAAGTTGCGCTCCAGAATTTTTTTACATTTTACATATGGAAATTTTCGCCGAGATAGATTTCTCTTGCAACCGGGCTGTCGATAATGTCCTGCTGGCTTCCCTGAATTAGGATTTGACCTGTCGAAATGATTATTGCACGGTCGGTAATTTCGAGAGTGTCGCGGACGTTGTGGTCGGTTATGAGAATTCCGATTCCTCTTTTTGCGAGAAGTTTTATCATGGCTTTGATGTCGGCAACTGCAATCGGGTCGATTCCTGCAAAAGGTTCGTCCAAAAGAAGAAATTTTGGTTCAATTGCGAGTGAACGGGCGATTTCTGTTCGGCGGCGTTCTCCTCCGGAAAGCGTAAATGCCGGCTGTTTTCGGATTCTTCCGATTGAAAATTCTTCGATTAGCTCTTCGAGACGTTGTCTTTTTTCGGCTCTTGTTAAATCCTGTCTGGTTTCGAGAATTGACCAGATATTTTCTTCGACTGTGAGTTTTCTAAAGACGGAAGGCTCCTGCGGAAGATAAGAAATTCCGAGCCTGGCGCGTTTGTACATTGGAAGGTCGGTGATTCGCTCGTCGTCCAGAAAAATTTCTCCGCTTGTCGGCTGGTAAAAACCTACAATCATATAGAAAGATGTTGTTTTTCCGGCTCCGTTTGGGCCTAAAAGTCCTAAAACTTCGCCCGTATGCATCTGAAAATCGACGCCCTGGACAACTTTTTTTCTGCCGAATGATTTGTAAAGTGAATTGACTTTAAGCGTGTGGAGTTTTTGAGAGCTTTCGTTTTGAGAGAGAATTGCACTGTCTAACGGCTGATTTTCTGTTTTCACGGAATTTTCGCTGTCTGAAGGAGAGTTTTCGTTTTGAGAGGGAATCGCACTGTCTAACGGCTGATTTTCGGCTTGAAGAGGATTTGAGTTTTCTTCGGTATTGTTTTCGCTGCTGTTTTCTGACATTAGTTTTTAATTTTCCTTATTTTAGTTTTTTGTGGAAGATGCGTTTTCTGAAGTTGATTTTTTTGTTTCTCCAGAGGTTTGAATATTTTCGTTTTGAGATGAGGTTTCGTTTTGCGCGGAATTTTCGTTATCTGACGGAGAGCTTTCGGCTTGAGAAGCGGTTTCTGATCCGGCTGATTCCGCGGCAGTTTCTGTTTTTTCCGGTTTGCTGTCCGAAACTGTTCCTTTTACGCGTCCGTCGAGCGTTATTTCCTGGGTTTCGAGGTTTAAGGTGATTTCCTGCGCCCTGAAAGAATCTGTTCCCTGCTGAATCTTTGGATTCCCGCTCATTTCGAGCCTCTGTTCGCTTTTTTTATAAATCGCAAAAGCCGAGGTGCAGATGTTGTCTTT
>NZ_DLLH01000071.1:718-25253 GCF_002476655.1 Treponema sp. UBA7567 | reverse complement strand
TAATTTGAGCGTCAGCAGTCACTTCATTTGCAATGTCTACAAGGTGAACTGCGTCTTCAAGCTGGGCGACTTTTGTCTGCCTGTCGTATTTTAGTTTTCCGCAGGTAAAATCCATTTGGCTTTCTGTTATGCTTCCGCTTACCGTTCCTGTTGCCGTAATGAACCTAAAATCTTCGCCCGAAAGTTCAATTGCGTCGGCGCTTATGTTCATGCTGGAAGTCTGAACTGTTGCGTTTCCTTCGAGGATTGTCGTGTCAGTTTTGCTGCCTGCCGTTCCGGACATAAAATCTGCCGTAAAAGTGATTTCTTCGCAAAAAAACAGTGCCGGAGCAAAAAAGAAGATTATCGAGATGATTTTTTTCATTCTTTGTCTCCGTCTTCTTTATCAACTACAGAACCGGAAATCTGGCTTTCAAAGTTGAATTTTCGGCTTACTCCGCTTGCAGAAAAGCCTGTTCCGCTTACGGTTGTGCCTTTTCTAGAAATTGTAACTTTTTCGTTTCGGCCGGAAGTGAGCTGTTCTGTTTTGCCGTTAAAATGCAACGACTGCGCGGTGATTTTTAAATCCTGGCTGTAAACGTTTATCGAAATTCCATCAAAAAGCGAATATTTTTCGTCATTTGTGCTGGAAGCAAGAAGAGTGCAATATCCGTCTGTATCAAGGGTTCCATCGTCCCTGTAAGTTTTAAACTGCGCAGACTGAGCGTAAGAAGAGCCGTCCGCCTTGTATTGCTCTAGTTTGTCTGCTTCAAGTTGAATTGAAATTTTATTGTCTTTGTATCTGTTAAAAACCGCTCCTGTAAAAAAGAATTCTGGAACTGTTTCTTCAGAATTCTTTTCAGTTTCATAATTGAGCGAACACGAAAAAAATGGTAACGCTGCTATAAAAAAAATAACAGATTTTTTAACTTTTTTACTATAAAAAAACATTTTTTAATTTTCTATGCAAGGTTTCTTTTTGTCAAGCAGATGAAAAAATCGGTCTTTAAAGAATTTTATACTTGTCGTGTTGTTGTTTTTTTTGATATAATGGCGAAAAATTCATTCAACGAGGTATTTTATGAGACTTGCGAGAAGAATCAGACCGCTCCGCTGGAATAAAACTATCAGAGCTAACAGCAAGAAAAATTCAAAGAGAATTCGTACAAACCACGAACTTCTTAAAGCTTTGGCAAAGTAAAATAAGGGCTGCCTTTTTTGGCAGTCTTTTTTATTTTAAATTTGCTTTTTTGCAAGGTGAACAAGAACTTTTTAGGCCTTATATTTTTTAATCTTTCTATAATAGAATCTTTAATTGTAAAAAAAATTGATTGTGAATATAATTGAAGAACTTTGGAAGACTGTTATAAAATTTTGGGAGTTCGGCCTGGCGCAACTGTCGCAGAAATTCGCCGTGCCTATAGAAAAAAAGCAAAACTTTTGCATCCTGACACTGCTGGAAATCTTGCAGATGAAGCGGCTTTTCGTGAACTTGTTAAAGCATACGAAATTTTATCTGATGTAAGGAAGCGTTCGCTTTTTGACGAATCTTATTTTTATCGTTACCGTTCTCATTCAACCCGGTCTTCCAATTCTTTTGATTATAGAACCTGGCTTTTGCAGCGAAATGATGAAGAAAGCCTGGCAAAACTGATATTTTTTGACCTTTTACATTCCCGCGAAGAAGATGCGGTGCGCGAATTTGTCGAAACTTGTAAAAGTCATTCACGTTTTAAGCTTTCAGACTGGTTTACTCGCGAAGATTTTATGGATTACGGTTTTATTCTTTGCGAAGAGCTTGTCTTGCATGAAGAATATTACGATGCCTTTGTTCTTTTAGAGCAGATTATACGAATGGAATACAGTTTTTCGTATTTTAGGCTTTTTATTCCGGAAGTGATGGATTTGGCGCGGACTGTCTTAAAATACCGCCTTGAAGGAAATGTTGCTGATGAACTGTGCCTTGACGCCTGGGAACGCGCTCTTGAGTTAAATTTTGGAAATAGTGATGACTCGTTTTTTTTGCACAAGATGGCCTCTGTTTATCGCCGTATTGGAGATGAACGGACAGCCAGAATTTGTGAAGAGGAAGCTGTCAGAATAAAATAACAACAAGAAGGAAAAATATAATGATTCGCTTAAAGAATGAAAAAGAAATTGATGGAATTCGCAAAAGTTGTCATGCCCTTGCAGATCTTTTTAGAGAAGTTGTTCCTCAGGTTGAACCAGGAATGAGCACTAAAGACATTGATGATTTGGTCGTAAAATTTATCAAAAAAATCGGAGGCGTTCCTGCCTGGTATTCCGAAGATTTTGCAGGAGCAGCCTGCATCAGCGTAAATGAACAGGTTATTCACGGTGTTCCTTCAAGAAAGAAGATTATTCACGACGGAGATTTGGTTTCTCTTGATATTGGAATTGACCTTGACGGTTATATTTCTGATTCTTGTCATACTGTTCAGGTTGGAAATGTAAAAAGCGAATACAAAAAACTTGTAAAGGCGACAAGAGAAAGCTTGCGCGCTGGAATCGAAGCCTGTGTTGCAGGAAACAGAATTCGCGATATTTCAAATGCTGTAAACGATGTCGCAAACGGAAAATATGGATATGGAGTTGTTTACGATTATTGTGGACACGGAGTAGGGCTTGGCGTTCATGAAGATCCGAGTATTCCAAATTGCCCGATGGGCGGTCCGAATCCAAGAATTCAGCCGGGAATGGTTCTTGCTATTGAACCAATGATAAATTTGGGAACGGCAGATGTTCATACGGCAGATGACGGCTGGACTGTCCTTACAAATGATGGAAAATGGAGTTGTCACGAAGAGCATACAGTTGCTGTTTTTGAAGACCATACGGAAATCCTTACACTTTGCGACGACCTTGTTTGCTAGTTTTTTTGTAACTATCCAGATTTTTTTTGATTATATTTGTATATAGACAATATCGAAAAAAAAATAGTTTTTTTTGGAGGTTCTTAAAAATATGAAAAATATTACATCAAAAATAGTTTGCGGTGTTTCTGCCGCAGTTCTTGCTTTTGCAGCTGTTAGTTTTTCGTGCAGCAAAATAAAAGTTGAAGGAACTGCCGATACGGTATTTGCTGAGTCAAAGCCGGCAGTTGCAATCCCAGCCGGCAGTTTAAATGTGATTGAAGCCTTGCAGAATTCTTTTAATTCAATTTCTGCCGGAGTTCTTCCTTCTGTCGTTGAGATTGATGTTACAGAAAAAACAACTGTTACTCAGGCAAATCCTTTTGATGATTTTCCGTTCTGGTTCTTTGGAAATCCAAATGGTTCTGAAAAAAAAGACCGTACCCGTGAATACGAGCAAAAGGGGCTTGGTTCTGGCGTAATTGTTCGCCGTACTGGAGATACAGTTTATGTTCTTACAAATAATCATGTTGCAGGCAAGGCTACAAAAATTACTGTCAATTTAAATGATGGACAAAAATTTGACGCAAAACTTGTTGGAGCAGATGAGCGTTCGGATATTGCCCTTGTTTCTTTTGAGGCAAAAAAAGATTCAAATATTGTAGTTGCGGCTCTTGGCGACAGCGACAATGTAAAGGTTGGAGACATTGTTCTTGCAATGGGCGCGCCTCTTGGATACAGTCAGTCGGTTACCCAGGGAATTGTAAGTGCAACAGGACGCTCTGGCGATCAAATTGGAAATATGAACGATTTTATTCAGACTGATGCTGCAATTAACCAGGGAAATTCTGGAGGCCCGCTCGTAAATATTTATGGAGAAGTTATTGGAATTAACACTTGGATTGCTTCTTCGAGCGGCGGAAGTCAGGGGCTTGGTTTTTCTCTTCCTATCAATTCTCTGAAAAAATCAATCGAAGATTTTATTTCAAACGGAAAAATTACTTACGGCTGGCTTGGTGTAAGCCTTCTTGACGTAAAAGATGATTATAAAAAAGAACTTGGTGTAGCTGGCAAAAACGGCGCGCTTGCTTCTCAGGTTTTCCTTGATTCTCCTGGACAAAAAGGTGGAATGCAGGCCGGAGACTTTATTATTGAAGTAAACGGAAAGGCTATAAAAAATCAAAATGAACTTATGCGCGAAGTTGGCTATCTTCCTGCCGGCAAAACAGCAGTTTTCAAAGTAATCAGAAACGGCAAAATTGTTGAGCTTTCTGTAAAAATTGAAGAGCGCACGGACAAAATAACTCAGGATAATACAAAGCTTTGGCCAGGCTTTATCGCAGCTCCTTTGTCTGACGAGATAAAAAAGGAACTCAATCTTGAGGACAAAAAAGTTAAGGGTGTTGCGGTAATGAATGTTTTGGAAAAATCTCCAGCGGCTGCTATGAGAATTCAAAACGGGGATATTATTACTGCCGTAAACGATAAAAAAGTTTCGAATATTCAGGAATTCTATGATGCCCTTAATTTGAATTCTAAGAAAGAAATTTGGTTCGATGTTTATAACGATGGCCATACATTGAGCACAAGCCATTATAAATTGTAGTTTGCTTCTTGTTGACCAATTTATAAAAAATTTGATAGAATCTAGTACTCATAATTTTTATATTAGTCGTTAGAGTTTCCGTTACACTTTGCGGCGTAGAAGAGGTATTTAATGTACGCACTTTTTGAATACAAAGGTAAACAGTACAAGGCTGAAAAAGACGCACTCATTCAGGTAGATAAAATCGATGCTGAAGATGGTGCTAAAATCACGATTGATTCAGTTCTTTTGGTTAGCGATGGAGATGCAGTAAAAGTTGGTACTCCATACGTTAATGGTGCAAAAATTGAAGTAGAAGTAGAAAACAGCTTCCGCGACAAGAAAGTTCTTGTTTACAAGTACAAGGCTAAGAAAGACTATCATCGTCTTATCGGACACAGACAGGAATACACAAATATTCGTGTAAAAAATATTCAGGGCTAATTTTAGCTTATGACAGCAGTAACCCTTTTTACCGGCAAAAACGGCGTGTTAAAAAAATGCAAAGCTAACGGACATGCTGATTTTTCCAAGAAAGGAAGCGACATAGTTTGTTCTGCGGTTACAATATTGCTCAAAACGGCTATGCAGTTTCTTTCACGGAATAAAGATGTTACCTTAGAAGCTGACACATCTTCCCGCGGAAATCTCGCTTTTTGCGTGGAAGTAAAAAAAAGCGGTCTGGAGACAGAAAACTGCTTAAAATTTACGGCAGATTTTTTGAGAGTTGGTTTTAATTCGCTTTCAAAAGAATATTCAAAAAATATTAGTTTTGAAGAAATTGCCGAAGCGGGAAACTAAATTGAAAATTTGAGCGGAGGCTTACTATGGGACGCAGTAAAGGTGGTAGCGGCGCAAAAAATGGTCGCGATTCAAATCCAAAACACTTGGGCGTTAAAGTATATGGTGGACAGGCTGTAACAGCTGGTTCTATTATTATTAAACAGCGTGGAACAAAAATTTTTCCAGGAAACAATGTAAAAAAAGCTGGTGATGATTCTTTGTTTGCGACAGCTGACGGTGTAGTTATGTTTGACGAGCGCAACAACAGAAAATATGCGAATGTTGTTGTTGCGGAAGCAAAATAAACTTCAGTATAAAATGCTGTAAAGATTACGTTTAATAAAAAATGAACTTGATCAAGCCCGGATTTCAGTTTTCTGTATCCGGGTTTTTTAGTATTTATTGATTTTTACAATTTTTTGGGAGATGCACATGAATTTATTTGCTGACGAAGCCGTGATTGAATGTCAGGCTGGAAAGGGCGGAAATGGTTGTATTTCTTTCAGACGCGAAAAATATATTCCAAGAGGCGGTCCTAATGGCGGAGATGGCGGAGATGGCGGCAATGTAGTTTTTATCTGCAAAAGAAATGTGCGCACTCTTGCGAATATTCGCTATAAGCATTTTTTTAGGGCAAAGTCTGGTGGTGACGGTCAAGGCTGGAATAAGTACGGCCGTGATGGTGAAGATATAGAAATTGCTGTTCCGCCGGGGACTGCAATCAGGGATTATGAAACAAACGAGCTTTTAAAAGAATTTACCGTTGAATCAAGCGAAGAAAATTTTGTCGCCTGTCGCGGAGGAAATGGCGGCTGGGGAAATGTCCACTTTAAAACTCCTACAAACCAGGCTCCTCGCATTGCAAATAAAGGTCAGGAAGGTGAATATAAAAAACTTCGTTTGGAACTGAGCATTATGGCAGACATTGGACTTGTCGGTTTCCCAAATGCTGGAAAGTCAACGCTTTTGGATGCTTTTACAAATGCCAGGCCAAAAATTGCGCCTTATCCGTTTACGACAAAAATTCCGAATCTTGGAGTTTTACAGGCGAACGACGAACGCGATGTAATTATTGCGGATATTCCTGGAATTATCGAAGGCGCTTCTGACGGAAAAGGTCTTGGAATTCAATTCTTAAAGCACATAAGCCGTACAGCCGGGCTTCTTTTTATGATTGACTGTTCGGATGATTCTTGTTTTGGGGCTTACGAAACACTTTGCCGTGAGCTTGAAGGTTTCTCTTCTGATTTGCTCAAAAAACCGCATATTGTTCTCTGCAATAAAATCGACCTTGAAGGTGCAAAAGAACGCGCTTTAAAAATTGCAGAAACGATTAAAAAGACGGAAAAGGACACAAAAGTTCTTGCGGTTTCGGTTGCAGCCCGCCTTGGAATGAATGAAATTCGGTTTGCAATTCTTGATTTGGTTACAAAACTTGATGGCGCGCCGGAACAGTTCAATTCGGATGGAACTCGTATAAGTTCAGGTTCTTTTCTTACAAATAAAAAAGAAGGAACTAGCATAAATCCTGATTTTATGAGCACACGTTCGGTTGACGAAGATGCCGAAATTCAGTTTCCAGGAAGCGAAAATTGAAAATAGCTGTTCTTGGCGGAAGTTTTAATCCGGTTCACATAGGACACCTTGTTCTTGCCGACTGTGTTTGTCAGGAACTTGGATACGATAAGGTCCTGTTTGTTCCGTGTTTTTTGCCGCCGCACAAAGAAATGGCAGATGCCGCTCCAGCAGAACAACGCCTAAAAATGGTAGAGCTTGCTGTAAAAAGCGATTCGCGTTTTGAAGCGGAAGGTTACGAAATTCGAAAAAAAGGAATTTCTTATACTTGGGACACGGTTTGCTCGCTTGAAAAAAAATATGCAGGTCAGCTTACGGATAAAATCGGCTTGATTTTTGGTTTTGACTTGGCGTCTCATTTTGAAAACTGGAAAAATGCAGAACTTCTGGCCGAAAAATGCCAGCTAATTCTTGCCGTGCGCGAAAATGAGTTGAAAAAGGATGCTGGAACAAGCTGGAACAAGGCAATAGGCGAATTTAAAATTGAAAAAAACGGATTTTCTGTCAGTGATTTTAAGTTTCCGCATGTAAAACTGCACAATCCGCAGCTTGAAATTTCTTCTTCAGAAATCCGAGACTGCATTCAAAATGGCAAAGCTTGGCGTTATCTTGTAAGCGATGCCGTTTTTGAATATATTAAAAAACGAGGTTTGTATGGCTGTAAAAACGGTGGATCTGAATAATCCCGAAGAGCTCAGTCAGGTTATTTTAAAAATTGAGGACTATGTAAAAACAGTGGTTTCCGAATCAAGGTACGAGCATTCAGTGCGGACAGCCCAGACTGCCGAAAAAATGTGCGCTCTTTATGGATTGGAACCAAAAATCGGCTATTTGGCAGGAATTGCGCATGATATGTGCAAGGAATTTTCCACCGAAGAAGTTTTAAAGCTTGTTTCGGAAGACCAAAAACCTGTTTCTTTGCTTGAGCAGAACAGACCGGGGCTTTTGCATGGAAGGGCAGCGGCGGTTTTGATTCAGACAAAATTCGGAGTAAAAGACAGAAATGTCGTTTCTGCAATTGCAAATCACACTTTTGCGGCGGCAGGAAGTTCTGATTTGGGAAAAATACTTTTTGCGGCGGACAAAATTGAACCGGGGAGACCTCAGTCAACTGACGAATACCGCAAAAATCTTTTTTCAAAATCTTTGGACGAATTGACACTTTGCGTTTTAAAGGAAAATATCGACTATCTCGAAAAGCGCGGAAAAAAAGTTGCAAAGCCTTCTTACGAACTTAAGGCTGAGCTTGAAGCAAAATTAAAGCATTAAAACGTAAAATTTGTTCAAAAGACAAAATTGACTTTTTATGGGAGAAAAGAGATGAAATCAATGGGACACAGCAGCGGAGGAAATAAAGGCGGTCTTTTTCTTGTTTTGATTTTTGTTATTCTTGTTGCGGTGACGACATTTATAGCGTTTTCCCTAAAAGTTGATACTGTCGATGAAAGTTTGAAAAATGACAGCGTAATAAAAACTCTCATCGTTCTTGAAGACAAAAAACAGGTTCTTTTTTCGGACATTTTTATTTATTATCCGGTTTCAAAACGTGGAGCGTTGATAAACATTTTGGGAAACACTGGCGCGATTTTTAAAAGCCTTGGACGTGTAGACCGAATTGATGCAATTTACTCCGAAAAAGGAATTGACGTTTTTAAATCCGAAATTGAAAATCTGATCGGGCAGCCTGTTCCGTTTTATCTCGAAATGAGCCTTTCAAATTTCAGCGAACTTACTGATATGCTCGGCGGACTGAAAGTATTTGTTCCTGAGCCAGTCGATGTAAAAACAGACGACGGAGAGAGATGGCTTTTACCGAGCGGATCTGTAACTCTTGACGGAAGCAAAATCAATACTTATCTAACTTATTCAAAACCTGAAGAAACAGAAGCCGAAGTTGCGGATAGAAGACAGAACGTAATGCTTGCGTTTTTGAGCGCAATAAACCGCGATTCAAGAATTCTCCTCAACAAAAACAATTTTCCGTCTTATCAAAAGCGAATAGGTTCAAATTTAAGCGAAAAAGACTTGCATAAGTTTTTTTCAGAAATTTCAAATGTCGATTATGAACGCCTTATTCCTCAATCAATTACTGGCTCAAGGCGAATGGTCGATGGAAAAGAACTTTTGTTTCCTTTTTACGATGGTCAGCTCATAAAAGATGTTGTAAAACAGGCTTCAAATGCTCTTGTGGATTTGGAGGATATGTCTGTAAACCGCATTTACGTGCTGGAAATTCAAAACGGAACTTTGGTTCAGGGATTGGCACGAAATACGGCAGCCTTGCTAAAAAGCGCAGGCTATGATGTTTTGAGTACTTTGAATGCGGAACGCCAAGATATAGAAAAAACGCAGATTATAAATCACATAGGCAACGCAGATATTGCAAAAAACCTTGGCGATTTTATTCACTGCACAAACATAGTTGATGAAGAAATAAAACCGGACTCGGAAGACAACTATGATAACGGATACGAAACCAGTTCAAACGTCGATTTTACGATTATTCTTGGAAAAGACTTTGACGGACGCTACGTAAAAAATACTGGAGGAAAATAGAATGGAAGAAAAAACAGCAAAACAACAGGCGCTCGAACTTGCGCAGATTCTTGAAGACGGCAAAGCCGACGATGTTACTGTTATTGAAGTTACAAAACTCACAAGTTGCGCAGATTTCTTTGTAATTGCAACAATTCATAGTTCAGCACATTGGCAGGGACTTGCAAAGCAGATAAAAGACTACGTAAAGGCAAATGATATGCAAATTCATCTTACGCATACAAAAACAGCAGGCGGTGACGACTGGAACATAATCGACATTGGCTCAGTTCTTGTGCATCTTATGTCGGCAGATGCCCGCAATTTTTACGAGCTGGAAAAACTGTGGCACGCAGGAAACTTTATAAAAGGCTCTCAGTCAGAAAACGCATAAGTTTTTGAGAACTCGATTTTGGCTTGCCGGATTTTGTTTTTTTTGTAAACAGAATTTGGCAAAAAAAAGGAGGCCGGAGAATATGTGTGTGTGACATATTTTCCTGCTTCCCGTTTTAACTTAAAATAACCTTAAAAGCGATTCTTACATTTCTTCAAAATCGTCATTAAAGCTATTGTCCATTGAGGAATCTTCGCCAAAAGCGTCATCTTCCTCCAGATCATCATCAAAAGACTCATCGTAAATATCGTCGTCTTCAAAATCGTTCAGAGAATCATCGTCGTAAATCGCAGAATCATCATAATCTGCCGAATCTTCGTCGTATTCGTCTGAGTACGAAAAGCCAGAGCCCGAAAATGAGTCAATGAAAGAGTCACTTGTGAACATTTTGCCTTCCCCCGCTCAACGCGTACCATATCATAAATTTTTACAGCCCAGTCAGTCAATTGAAATCTTTAGAAAATTTCTTTATTTTTTATGGGCGGTTCCTGCCTTCCGGCAGGCCACGCTTTCCGCAGTTCCGCTGCCGCTTCATTCCTGCGCTTTGCTCCGGAACGGCTGCGCCGCTGCTGCAATCGTTACCGCAAAATCATTTTTTTTAAACTTAATTGACGAGCCTAAAAAAAACGTATAAAATTAAGTTATGTCAGATATTCAAATTCTGGCTCCTGCAAAGGTGAATCTTGGCTTAAAGGTTCTTCCAAAGCGGGCAGACGGATTTCATAATATCGAAAGTATTTTTCAAACTGTCAGGTTGTACGACAAACTTACTGTTTCTGTACTGCCGGAAAAAAATACTTGCGCGGTTTTTGCGCCTGGTTTTAACGGTCTTCCTGCAGAAAATACGCTGACAAAAACATACAGCTCTTTTTGTTCCTTAACTGGCTGTTCTACTGGTGTAAAGGTTTTTTTGGAAAAGCACATTCCTAGTGGAGGCGGACTTGGTGGTGGTTCTTCGGATGCGGCTTACTTCTTAAAGGTTTTGGCAAAAATCAACAAAATTGATTTAAGCAGTGAACTTGCAGACAAGGTTGCTTCGCAGGTTGGAAGTGATGTTTTTTTCTTTCTTCATAGCGGAGAGGAACAGGACAAAAGTGGCTGTGCTGTCGTTACTGGTCGTGGAGAGTTTGTAAAGCAGATTTTACCGCGGAACGATTTGTTCTTTTTACTGGTTTTTCCTGGCGTTCATAGCTCTACAAAAGAGGCTTATTCGCTTGTTGATAAAACATATGAGGCGGGCAGTATTTTAGATTGTCCGAATCTGGCAGATTTAGAAACCATATATCGAAGCCCTGTCAAAGACTGGACTTTTGTAAACAGTTTTACTTCTGCGTTATTGCAAAAATACCCAAAAATAGGCCTTGCCTTGCGGGATGTAAAAAACAGTGGTGCTCTTTGGGCGGATATGTCTGGTTCTGGAGCAACAGTTTTCGGTGTTTTTGAAACAAAACAAAGTGCCGAAAATGCTTATTCATTGTTAAAAAAAAGTTGGTCAAACTGTGTAATTGCATAAAACCTTCTTTTTAATTATTTGCAACGGAGGAGTACTTATATGGAAGTATCAGAACTGCGTATTAGAAAAGTAACGGCCGAAGGCAAGCTTAAAGCTTATGTAACAGTAACCTTTGACGGTGTGTTTGTCGTTCATAATGTAAAAATTATCGAAGGCAAAACAGGTCTTTTTATTGCAATGCCAAGCCGAAGAACGGCAAACGGAGAATACAAGGATGTGGCACATCCAATCAGTCCTGAGTTCCGTGCGGCTTTGCAGGATAAAATCTTGGCCGAATACAATGCCGGACACGTAGTAGAAGAAGCCGGCGAAGGCGAAGATTAGTTTTTTTATAGTCAATTTTTTGGGACGTCGGCAAGCGGTAAGCCCCCGGCTTTTGGTGCCGGTATTCCACAGGTTCGAATCCTGTCGTCCCAGCAGATGATATAATCTGGATTTCAATGTTTTTTTTGGAATCCAGATTTTTTTTGTCCAAAAATGGTTGAGGATTCGAAGCGGAGCGAGCGGCGTAAAAAATGCGAAGGCTTGGAGCGGTTTTTACGAAAGTTGCCAGGGAAGGCAGCTTAGCGAGCGTAGCCGGCATGAAAGAGAATGCAGAATGGTTTTGACTGGAGTTCCTGCAAAAGTATGATGTTTTGCGGCAAGGATGGGAACACCGCCGCGGAGGCGTTCCTGAGCGCAGCGCAGGAATGGAGGCAAAAGCCGGAAGTGTGGACAGCCTGGTTTTTGCCTGCAAAAAGCCGCCCGGCAAATTATATTGACTTTCTGGCCTGTTTTTGAGATACTTTCAGAACTGTCGGATATGTGTCCGATAAAAATTAAGAGGGGCTGGCAAAACTTTTATATAATTGTTTTGAAGACCGCTCAAAATTGAGGAGTTCTATAAAATGGAACAGTTTGTAGTTGAAGCATCTGTACGCAACGAGACAGGTAAAAAAGCAGCAAAAGCTCTTCGTGCAGCAGGAAAAATTCCGGCTGTTATTTATGACGAAGAAGGAAAAGCAACATCTGTTACTGTAGATTCAGTTCAGTTTAACAAAGTTTGGCGCAATATTACTGCCACAACTCTTGTTACTCTTAAGTTTGAAGGCAAAGATTACGATGCTTTTATCCGCGATACAGAATATGATATTATCACAGATTCAGTTCTTCACGCAGATTTCTTTGTTGTAAGCAACAAAAAGCCTGTAACACGTCAGTTCAAATTGCAGTACAAGGGAACTGCTGCCGGCGTTCTCAAGGGCGGATTTATGGTTAAGCATATTCCTGAAATCAAGGTTAAGGCTCTTCCAAAAGATCTTCCTGTTCGCGTTGTAATTGACGTTTCAAAAATCAACATTGGCGATGTTTTCCGTGTTAAAGACATTGACCTTGGTGACAAAGTTACAGTTCTTACTCCAGCAGAAGCTGAAGTAATTACAGTAGCTCCAGCACGCTAGTTTTTTTTGCTTGATAAAAAAGTCTTTCCGTTTGCAATAAAAATGGAAGGACTTTTTTTTTGATTTAAAAGACGATAAAATATAGTTATGAATTCGTCTTTAAAAAAAAGTTTTTGCGCTGTATTTTTTTGCCTCTCTTTTTTTTGTTCAACTTGCCTTTATGCCCAGGGACTTTCTGCCAGTGAAGCAAACAGAAAAACGGCTCTTCGTTATTTGAAGGTTGCTGAGCAGTATGCCGCTTCTAAAAACTGGACTGCCGCCGATTCGAGCGCAGAACTTGGTCTTGCCTTTGATGATTCTATTTCTGATCTTTGGTATATGCGTTCTGTTGCAAAGAGCGCCCAAAATGTTCCTAAATATCAAATTTTTCCTTTGATTGAAAAAGCCCTTGATTGTGAGCTTTGGGTCGATTACAACAAGGAAACTGCAAGAATCCTTTATGCCGACATTTTGTGCTCAACTAGAAAATTTGAGCAGGCTCTTGAAGTTTTGGATGGTGAGCAATTTTTATATTCAGCAGATGCCGAATTTATCCGTTCTAAAATTTTTTATAACCTTGGAACAGAAATGTTTCTTGAAAAAGCAAGAAATAAAATTGATTCTGCAAGAAGAATTTATCCTGATGATCTTCGGTTTCCAAAACTTTTTTTTGAGCACGAATATGCGCTTGGCGGCAGAAACGAAAAAAATTCAAAACTTGCCGACAGTTTTATAAATCTTCTTTACAAAAAAACTTCGCTTTCTGCGGAGCTTGAAATTTATCTTGCTGTTTTTTCCACTGGTGAAAGCAAAATCCGGCGGCTAAAATCATTTAACGCGAAGAATCAGCGTTCGCCTTTGTATTTAATCGCTTCTCTTGAAGAAGGCGTTGAACTTTTGCCGGAAGAAAAGGCCTTGGACTATTTTTATTCTTTTGCCGACAAAGAAATTGATTTTGCGGTTTTGCAGGAATTTGTTTCATCTCTAAAAAAAGAAGAATCCAGGCAGGAACTTGGTGAATATTTAAATCAATATTCTGGAACGATTTACAAAGATACTGACGGCGATTTGGATTTTAACCTTAAAATTGAATATTCGCGCGGCCGTCCTCAAAAAATCACATATGACGAAAATCAGGACGAAATGCCCGATTGGAGCGCTGTCTGCGATTTTGGAGAACCTGTAAAGCTTCATATTCCGGAAAAATCGATTGAAATTGAATACGGAAACTGGCCTGCTGTTGTCAGCGCCATTTACAAATGCGAAGACAGAAGCGAATATTCCTTCTTTCTTGTGCCGCAAACTCTTTCTTGGACGCCTTTTTCGATTGCCGCGGATGAAAATATAAAAAAACAGACTGGAACGGATTTTTTTATTCCTTTTGTTTTGGAAAAAGTTGAAAATGTTTCAGTTCAAAAACTGATCGATTCTTCTTCTAATTGTTCGATTCCTTGTTCTGAACGCGAAAATGCCGTAGTTGTCTTTAATCTTCTCGATGGAAAGCCAGTGTTTGCCCGTTATTACGAAAATCAAAAAATGTATGCGCAGATGCAGTTTAAAGATGGTATTCCAGAAACCCGCACGGTCGACATGGATAATGACGGTTTTTTTGAACTTACGGAAACTTACGGGGCTGAAATTCAAAATAACGAAAAAACTGAACTGGAAGACGGGCAGGTTAACTTTTTGGCAAAAGCCTTGAGTGCGCCTGTAAAGATGATTCAGATTGATATGAACGGCGACACAATTGCTGACTACACAGAAGAATACACCGGCGGAGAAGGAAAAATTTCTTTGTGGGATTTGGATGGAGACGGAAAGTGGGACGTTCGTTACGAAAAATGTCCAGCAGAAAAAGACGGTTCTTTGGTTGAAAAATCCACTTTTTACAGGCCTTGGTCTAAAGTTCCAGTTACTGTAATCATAAAAAATGGAAAACCTGCCGTCATTCTTGAAAGTGAAAAAAAATTGAATGTAATAAAAGATTCTGTTTCCGAAGTTTTCTGGATTGAAAATGCTGGTTCTAAAGGCGATGCGGAAAAAATTTTAAAAACATTTAACCAAAACGAAGACAAAAGTGTTTATATTATCGTAGAAAATGACTCAAAAAGAATGTTCGCCGTAAAAAACGGACTGTATATTTTTGCGCAAATTATACCGGATAATCCGAATTCTACAAAAGAACGAGGTTTGTCCGAAAAATAAAATTAGAAAAGATGAAGAAAATGAAGAAAAGTGAATTGAGAAAAAAAATTGTTGCGGCCCTTGGCTGTTCTTTGCTTTTAATATGCATAAACGGCTGTAAATCAACCGAACTTTCAGAAAGTTTTGAATTGCCAGATTACACAATTGAAGATGTAAAAAAAGAAGAAATAAAAAGAATTGAAGAAATTGGCGAAACTGACTGTGTTCAGGCCTATTGGCGCGCTTTTTTGCTAAAAGACCAGAAAACTCTCGAAAAATGTGAAGAAAACGTTTTTGCTGAATATAAAAAGGCTCTTGAAGAAAAAAAATGGCTGGAAGCTAGAAGGTTGTGTTATGCTTTGGAATATCTTGGCGGAGCACAAAACAAAAAACTTGAAAAAAATACCGATGAATTGGATTCTCTCTGCCTGGAAGCATTAAAATCTTTTGGTTCAGATAAAAATTCTGGAAAAAAAGTTTCAGAACTGATAAAAGGAACAGTAACTGTCTGGGTTGACAAGGGAATTAAAGTTGAAAACGGAATGGGGTACGCTGACCGTGTAATCGGTTCGGGATTTTTTATTTCTAAAGATGGATATATTGTAACAAACCATCACGTAATTGTGGATCTCGTAAATCCAAAATATGAAGGTTATGCGCGGTTATATGTAAAACTTGCCGAAGATTCAGAAACCCGTGTTCCAGCAAAAGTTGTTGGCTGGGACAGCAGCGTTGACCTTGCTGTGCTAAAAGCCGAAATTGACGCTCCTTATGTGTTTAATCTTGGTTCGAGCGGAAGTCTTGAGGTTGGCGATAAGGTTTATTGTATTGGTTCTCCGATTGGACTTGACCGCACTTTGACAAGCGGCATTGTAAGCGCGAACGACCGTTCTCTTTTTAGCGCAGGACCAGTTATGCAGATTGATGCTGCCATTAATTCAGGAAACAGCGGCGGACCTTGTGTTGACGAAAATGGAAATGTTCAGGCGATTGTTTTTGCAGGAATGCTTCAGTATTCTGGACTAAATTTTGCAATCCCTGTCGAGTACTTAATTTCGGAACTTCCTGTCTTGTTGAATGGCGGAAAATATGACCACAGCTGGCTAGAAGCGAACGGACGCACAAAAAGAGCTGGCGGCAGAGATTTGGGCGTTGAATTGAATTATGTAATGCCGGGTGGAAATGCGCACCGGGCAGGTCTAAAGGCTGGTGACTTGATTACTTCGATTGAAGACTCAAAAATAAAAAATCTTGAAGACTTGCAAAAAAAAATGCTTGGAATTTCTGCTGGATTTATAATCAAAGTGAAATATCTCCGGGGCGAAGATTCGGTAGAAAATGAAGTTAGAGTTTTTGTTTCTTCAAGGCCGTTAAACCCTGGCTATACTTTTTATAAAAATGATGTAATTTCAAGCTCTTTTACAGCAATTTTTGGCATGAAGCTCACTCCGCTTTCTGAGGGACGCAAAAAGTACCAGATTGAATCGGTCGTAAAAGGCTCGATTGCGGACGAATCTGGTTTTTCGGAAAACGATCCTGTCGAAGTAAAAAACATAAATTTTGATAAAGAAAATACAACTTTGTATACGGAAGTATATGCAAAAAATAGAAAAAAAGGATATTTAGATATAAGTGTAGGAATCGCGGCTCCGCTAGACAGTCCTAACTATTTCTAATAAAATTGGCACTCTATGACAGAAATGAAATATAAACGCAATTTTTGTATTGTTGCACATATTGACCACGGCAAATCAACTCTTTCTGACCGTCTTATTCAAAAATCAAAAATCATTGACGACCGTTTGATGACAAACCAAATTCTCGACAATATGGATATTGAGCGTGAACGCGGAATTACGATAAAAAGCCAGGCGGTTACAATTCCATATCATTCAAAAGACGGAAACGACTATGAGCTTAACTTTGTCGACACTCCTGGACATGTCGATTTTTCTTACGAAGTTTCCCGGGCGATTGCTTCCTGCGAAGGCGCTCTGATTTTGGTTGATGCTAGTCAGGGGGTTGAAAGTCAAACAATGTCCAACCTTTTTATGGCAATGGAGCACGATTTGACTATTGTTCCTGTCATAAACAAAATTGATCTTCCGTCTGCCGATATTCCTTCGGTAAAAAAACAGATTGAACACGACCTTGGGCTTGATCCGGAAGATGCGGTTTTGGTAAGTGCAAAAACTGGCGAAGGAATTGACAATTTAATGGAAGCCATTGTTTCTAAATTTCCTCCTCCGTCTGGCAATCCAGAAGGAAAAGCTCAGGCTCTTATTTTTGATTGCCATTATGATGAATATCGTGGAGTTATAATTCACATCCGCGTAAAAGAAGGCCGGATTAAAAAAGGCGATATAATCCGCTTTATGTCCAATGGTACTGACTATAAAGTTGAACAAATTGGAATTTTTAAAATAAATTATGAAGAAAAACCATATCTTGAAGCAGGTGATGTCGGCTATATTATTGCAGGATGTAAAACTGTAAGCGATGTCCGCGTTGGCGATACTGTAACTCTTGCAGATAATCCGGCGGATAGGCCTTTGCCAGGATTTAAAGAAGTTAAGCCTGTTGTATTTTCTTCTATTTATCCGATGGATTCTAATGATTACGAAGAACTTAAAGACAGCATGGAAAAATTAAAGCTCAACGATGCGAGCCTTACTTACGACAAAGACAATTCCATTGCTCTTGGAAACGGTTTTAGATGCGGCTTCCTCGGTCTTTTGCATCTTGAAATTATTCAGGAACGTCTTGAACGCGATTATGATCAGGCAGTTATTTTTACATCACCTTCAGTAGAATATAATTGTACTCTTACGAACGGCACGGAAATAGTTGTTGACAATCCGACTGAATTCCCGGAAACAAAAATAAAAGAAGCGAGAGAACCTTACATCAGAGCTTCAATTATCACTCCGTCAGAATTTATCGGTTCAATTATGAATCTTTGCACTGAAAAACGCGGAATTCAAAAAAATATGACTTATCTTGACGAAAAACGCGTTGAGTTGATTTACGAAATGCCGCTTTCTGAAGTGCTTTTTGACTTTTATGACAGGCTCAAAAGTTACAGCCGCGGGTACGCAAGTTTTGACTACGAAGTAATTGAATATCGTCCGACAGACCTTGTAAAAGTTGATATTTTGATAAATTCAAAGCCTGTGGATGCCCTGTCTTTCCTTGCTTATCGCCCTGGCGCCGTTGCCCGTGCAAAAAAAGTGTGCGAACGCTTAAAAGACGAAATCTCTCGCCAGCAGTTTAAAATTGCTATTCAAGGAGCAATCGGAAGTCAGATTATTGCCCGTGAAACTGTAAATCCTGTGCGAAAAGATGTTCTTGCCAAGTGTTACGGCGGCGACATTACACGAAAACGCAAGCTTCTCGAAAAACAGAAAGAAGGTAAAAAACGCATGAAGATGGTTGGAAACGTTGAGCTTCCACAGAGCGCGTTCCTTGCTGTTCTAAAAGAAAAAGAAGACTAGTTTTTTATAGGTTTTCAAAGTTTTTTAGAAAAAAGTCGATTTCGTTGCTGATTCTTTTTAAAAAACTCAAATTGCCGGCTTCAAACCTGTATCCATCTGGAAAGTGCAGATAAAGATATTCTCTTTTTGATAGAAGATTTTCTATTTCAGCGCGCAGGTTTGGTGTTGGAGCCGGAGCTGCTTTTTCGCCTTTTGAAAGCAACTCTTTTATTCTCAAAAGCGCATTTTTTTCTTCTAAAAGATATGTTTTTGTTTTGATTTTGATGTCGGAGCTTGAGCTGTTTTTTTTGTTCTGCTCGTACAGAGCGTCAAATTCGCCTTCTTTTTTTTGACCGAGCGGCTGGCAGAAGTTTTCGATTTGTTCTGTGGTCACAGACGGAAGGCTTAAATTTAAGCCGGAAAATCCTGCATCATAGAGTTTTTTTGAATCCTTAAAATAATTTACAAATAGCGCAGCGTAGTTTTTTAGCGCGGTGTCCGTTATTACGGTTCCGTTTTTTCCTGGGACAGTTTTTGCGTCTGCCTTAAAAGCGGCATCGTAGTTTTCGACAGGCTTAAAGCGGTTTGAAGAAATAAGTCTTGCCGTGTGGGCAGGAGCGCCTCTTGCGTGTGTAAAGCCAAGACTGTACGAAAAATCGAGTCCTGTAACAAAAACCGGCACATTTGAATCAAAGCGCATAAAAAGTGCAAGATAGACCGCCGTAAGTCCAACTGAACCGAGCGGTGGAATTTTTGCAGGAAGAATGCCCTTTGATTCCGCGCTTTTTAAAAATTCACTTTCCGAAAATTCCGAATAAAAATACAGATGCCGCCCCTTTGTATGGCGGAGAACTGCCGGTCTTGAGGCCAAATCGCTTATTATTGCAGCCTTTGTCTTATTTGCTCCGATATATGCTTTTTCGATTGCAAGCTGGGATTCGACTGCAATTATAAAGTCTGGCTGAATTTTGTGTTTTAAAAGAACTGGAAGCGCAGCATCAACCGCAAGAACAGTGCATTTTTGCAGTGTTTTTTTTGAAACGCTTAATAGAAAAGTTTCTGTGCTTTCGCCGGCTCCAAAGACAATAAACGGTCTTAAAAAAAATGGCGAGCAATGAGGAATGCTTTGCTCTGCGGGAATTTCTCTTAGATTTCTAAAGAAATTTTTACAAAAAAGCCTGCCCATTTTTACGAGAGTGATCCGATTTTTCCAAAAGGAAGCAATAAAATTTTGAGAAAAAAGCGCGGTCTGCGAATATAATGTTTTGTAAAAAAAAGTTCCTCCGCTCATTTCAATCGAAACCGTCCGCCTAAAATGCGGCAGAGTTTTTATAAGCGCTTCTATTTTTGAAGGCGAGGTTAGCAAAATTTTTTTAGAATCCTGATGACAGCTTTTTTTTATTTCGTTTAATTTTTTTTCTGCCAGTTCAAACAGTTTTTTGTCCGCTTCTATTCCGAGAATAAGCGAATCTTTTGGAATCTTAGTCAAAAGCTCTTTTAAGCCGTACCACAGGCATGGAGAAAAGCAAAGAATGAGCGTTTGTGGCAGAATATCCAGATTAGCTACGGTCTGCTCAATTGCCTTTTGAGGAGAGTATTTTGAGTAAAGAAATCTGTTCTTGTATAAAACAGAAAAGCCCTGACCGGCTTTTACCAGACAGGGCTCTTCAGTTTCAATCTTACCGGATTGCAAATTGTTCAATTTTATTTAGTTTTTCATCATTTTTGTAAAGAAAACATTTGCAACATCATTCTTTACTTTGTCGCTAGAAAGCAGCGCCATCTGGAGCGAATAAGAATCGATAGAAGTAACTGCGCCCGCAATTTCTTCTTTTTTCGAATCTGTCAAATTGTCTTTCTGAGTACCAGCAGCTTTTATCACAAGAATTGAATCTCCTGCAACAACTGGTTCAGAAATATCTCCGTTTTTGAGGGCAAATGCCTTTTTCAAAAGATTCTCGTTTGTAGAAGCGCCGGAAATTGAAGTAAATTCTTCTGGAAGAGAGCCGAGCATTGAGTCGTTTGCGTAGTTGAGCGCAAAAGCTGGAACTTTTACAAATTTTGCACCATTAGACTTGCCGGCTGCTTCAAAACCTTTCTTTTCAGCGTCGGAAGCAACAGCCTTTGCTTTTTCGATAAAATAGCTTTCGATTAAAGAAGTTTCGTTTTCGTTGATGTAAGAGCGAACTGCAGCAATAACGGTTGAATCTGCAAAGTCCGGTTCAGTTTTAATCAAATCGTTATGGAAAATCGAATATCCGGCAGAAGTTTCGATAACTCCGCTGGTCTGGTTCAATTCGAGGGCAAAAAGCGCCTTTCCGTCGTCTTTTTTTGTAACAATATTCTGAATCTGATAACCATAATTTGAAGAAAGTTTTCCGTCTGCTCCAGAATATGCCTTGTCAGAATATTCAGATACAGCATCAGAAAATGTGATTTCTTCTTTTGTGAGCTGGTTCAAGATTGATTTTGCCTTTGACTGGTCTTTTACTGTGATTACAGAAAAATTGTATTTTGTGAATTTGTCTTTATTTTCTGCGCCAAAAGCTTTTATCTGAGATTCTGGATAATCTTTTTTGTCAAAAACTGCAAGGTCAAAAGAACGTTTTTCTGAAGCCATTTTTTCAAAAAATTCTTTTTCTGCGTCAGAAGATTTTAAGCCGTAAAGAGTATGGCCTGCATATTTAGATTGAGTTCCCAAATAGTCTTCGCCGCATCTGTTCCAGATTAAGCCGCGTGTAAGATCCTGCTGCAGCCTGCTTTTGTCATCTGCGCTGTAGCTGTTATAGATTTCTGGAGAATAGTTGCCTTTTTCATCGGTAAAATACTGGTACATCTGGCGAGCCACGCTTTCTTTTGAAGGTTCCCAGCCTGATTTTTTTACGTTGTCTGCATAAGCGATAGCCTGGACAGCCGAAACAAAAGCGTAATTATAAATTGTGTAGTAGTCAGAATCTTTTAAATCAACTCCCTGTCTTCTGTACATTTCGGTGTAATTTGCAACAGCATTTGCAAATTCGCTTCCCTCTTTGTATTCAATTTTTTTGTTTCCGTATTTTCCAAAAACGAGAGGAGCCTGGCCTGCTCCTTCTGCCATTGCTGGAATAAAAATAAAAGTGATGGCAGATAAAATCAAAATGATTATAGAGCCAATGAAAAGCATTGTTTTTTTCATGATAAAAACGTCCTTTTTTTACTATTTTTTCGAGTATTTAAAAAAGCCTTGCTCAAAAAAACATAAACTTTTTTAAAAAACAGTAACTTAATTTTATCATTCAGAGCGTGGTGCTGTCAATTGACGGTTTTTTCTTTCTTATATACGTATGCGCCCGATAATGACAGTAAAATTTAAAACTCGAAATTGAACCTGCTTATTTTTTTAATAAACGACCATCCTGTAGCAGCCCCGGCTTGAGCGGAAAATTTTTATTTTTGTTGCGGAATCAGTTTCAATCTGGTTTTTTAATCTTGAAATATATGAGTAGACAGACGATTTATGGTCAAAAAAATCCTTTTTGTTTCTAAACAGAACTTTTTCTAGTTCGGACAAGCTCATGTCTTTTGTCCTGTTTTTGTACATATATTCAAAAAGCTGAAAAAGAGCAGGCGAAAGATTGTTCCTGAACCTAAAATCAAGAAGGTTAATTTCGCGCTGAGTTTCGCCGCCTCTAAGTTTTTCCCACCCGACCGGAATTGCCGGCTGCAAAAGCGAAATATGCCGTTTTACGCTCGGATCGCAGATTATTTCGTTTAATTTTTTGAGCGTCGAAATGCAGTTTTGAGGAAAATTAAACTGGTAATAAAGCTCATTTTGGCTTATCCAGTGGTTTACCCGTTCGTCGTCTGGGGAAGAAGGGTCATTGTAATAAATTATGGGAATTTTTTTCCCCATTTCAAAAATCGATTCAAAAAGATTAAAGCAGCAGCCGCTTATAAGAGTAAAATCGCAGACAATCATATCAATCTGACAGTTAAAATCTTGAATGTTCTTGTACAGCAAGCTCCAGTCGTCCTGCAGATAGCAACGGCAGCCAGAATTCTCAAGCCTTTCCATAATAAGGCGGCAAACATTCTTTTCACGAGTCAAAAAGCAGATTTCCATAGACAACCTCTCCAAAATTGTCTTACCAGTCTTTAAGATTTTCGACTTTTTCAAAAAAAACTGAAGAATTTTTTATTTATAATGGGGCGCACAACTTTCCTAAAAAAAAACACTTGTCGGTTATGCAAATTTTTTTTGTAAAAACGGCTGTCCGCGGCTACAGCGTCTTACGCGCTTCCGGTGTTTGCACACACACGCTTCCGCGTGTCCGCTGCCATCCGGCGCCAAATAAAAAAATGCAAAAAAAAATCTGCCAGGACGACAGATTTTTTAATATCGGGTATGGCGGATTCGAACCGCCGACCCCTAACTCCCGAAGCTAGTGCGCTACCAGCTGCGCTAATACCCGATTTTTTTAATTTTAATAAAAAAACCTTCCTCACCGAGGAAGGTTTTTGACGCGAGCAGCGGGGCTCGAACCCGCGATCTCCGGCGTGACAGGCCAGCGCGATAACCAACTTCGCTATGCCCGCGTGATGTATTTATATTAGCAAAACGAATTATTTACGTCAATAGCATTTTTTAAAATTTTTTAATTTTTTTTGTTTTTTTTCAAAAGACAAAAAAATCCACGATCGTAAAACTTTTTGCTTGTTTTGACCGTGGATTGATTTTGACTATTTTATTCTTTTTTCAATAAAATCCATCTTTAGATTTTTCATTGCTTCTGTCAGGCTTACTTTGTAAATATGCGGATTTAAAATACGCTTGTAAGAAGCATCCAGAGTTTCGAGCTGCTGCTGTGCTGTTTCGTGTGCAAGACGGATTACTTTTCCAGCAGGCTGTTTTTCTTCAATCCTGTTGCCGTTTTCTACAACTTTGTGCAAAAGAGCCTCAGTTTTTGCCGCCTTAAATGTAAACTGGCGGTAGTCAATCATCGGATGGTAGTAGCGGTATTCTTTTCCTGCTTCGATTTTTTCGTCTTCTGTTGCGATTATGTCGGCCTTTGCATTGCCTTCGTCATCATACAGACGGTATACATTTTTTATTCCAGGATTTGTGTTTTTTTCAGGATTGTCTGAAAATTTCATTGCAGGAATATTCTTGCCGGAGGTCTTGTCAAATCTTGCCGCCAGCTTGTAAACGCCTGTAAAGCTGGCCTCGTTTCCTCCAGTCACCATGTGGGTTCCAACGCCCCAGCTGTTGATTGGTGTGTTTTGCTGAACAAGAGTCTCGACAATTTCTTCTGTAAGCTCGTTTGAAACTGTGATTGTTGCCTGCGGAAATCCTGCCTTGTCCAGTTCTTTGCGGACTTCTGCCGTAAGATAGGAAATATCTCCAGAATCAAGCCTGACGCCGAAGTTGTAGCCTTTCTCTACGAGCTTTGCCCCTGCTTTGATTGCATTTTTTATGCCGGAGCGGAGAGTGTCGTAGGTGTCGATTAAGAAAATTGCCTTTTGAGGATAGAGCTTTGCGTACGCTTCGAACGCTTCAAGTTCAGAAGGGAAGGCCATAATCCAGGAATGAGCCATTGTTCCCATTACCGGAATATCGTAGAGTTTTCCTGCCAGAGTGTTTGACGTTCCGGCTGCTCCGCCGATAAAACTTGCGCGCGTTGCGCTCATTCCGCCGTCTGGTCCTTGTGCGCGTCTTAAGCCAAATTCCATTATTGAGCCTTTTTTGCTTGCAAGCCAGATTCTTGCTGTTTTTGTCGCAATAAGGCTCTGGAAATTTATGTGGTTCAAAACCAAAGCCTCGACAATCTGCGCTTCAATCAGTTTTGCGTGGATTCTGACAATCGGCTCCTGAGGAAATATAACCGAGCCTTCTCTAAAGGCGTAAACGTCGCCTCTAAAACGGAAAGTTTTCAGGTATTCGAGAAAACCCGGCTCAAAAATCTTCTGTTGCCTTAAAAATTCAATATCGCTTGGACTAAAAGTAAAATCTGTGATTGCGTCTAAAAGCGTATCAAGGCCGGCAAAAATTGAAAAACCGCCGTTAAATGGCTGTCTTCTGAAAAACATGTCAAAAACAACATCCTGATTCATGTCGTTTTTCCAGTAGCCTTGGGCCATTGTCAATTCATAAAAGTCGGTGAAGAGAGCACTGTTTATGGTGCTGTTTTCGATTTTTTCGTTCATTTTAATCTCCTATAAAAAGTCAAGATTAAAACTTCAGTTT
>NZ_DLLH01000071.1:226-672 GCF_002476655.1 Treponema sp. UBA7567 | reverse complement strand
TCGGCTGTTTTTATCTTACATCCTGTCGAGTTTTTACTAAAAAAATGAAAGTTTTCTTCAGCGTTTACCGTCTTCATAAGCGGTAAAAACCGGCTTTCTAAATTTTTGTCCACATTTTAAAGATTTTCTTTTTTATTTACAAGTTTAAACCGGCATAAGTATAACCGGCGTCTGCAATCGCCCTTTCAAATTCGCTTTCTGGAACGTTTTTCGAAAGCTTTACCGTAACCTGCGAAGTCTTGTGGTCTGGCGAGGCTGTCTCTACGCCTTCGATTTTTTCAAGCGCTCTTTTTACGTGATTTTCACAGTTGCAGCACATCATTCCTTCTACTTTTAATGTTTTTTCTGTTAATTCTGCCATTTTTTCGGCCTCCTGTTTATTTTTATTTTCCGCAGAAACTACATTTTGTGCAGTTAAAGCGGATTTTTTGCTTTTTTTATTTTTT
>NZ_DLLH01000071.1:0-171 GCF_002476655.1 Treponema sp. UBA7567 | reverse complement strand
TGAAAGGCTCATTGCCGCCGCTCCAAGCATTGGATTCATTTCCAGACCAAAAAGCTTTATGTATGCGCCTGCGGCAATTGGAATTAAAAGAATATTGTAAAAAAATGCCCAGAAAAGGTTTTCGTGAATATTTTTTACAGTTTTTTGGCTGAGCCGGATTGCGCGGCTTAC
>NZ_DLLH01000021.1:12767-23803 GCF_002476655.1 Treponema sp. UBA7567 | reverse complement strand
TCATTGTTAGTGCTGGTAAATGAACTATTACTGAAGCTTTCATTGCTGTACCAACATTAGTTGGACATGCTGTTAAATATCCATACTTTTTACTAACTGCATAAGGTAAAAGTTTTGCAATTTTTTCATCAATTTCAACAGCTAAATTTTTCAAATTTTCAAGCTCAAGACCTGAACTAAAAAATTGCATTCTTATATGATCTTCATCATTTATCATTATGCAAATGTTTTCTTCATCATTTATTAAAATTGCTCCAACTTTTGCTTTATTCATTGCAAATTCTGCTGTAATTAGATTCTTTTCAATTAAGCTTATTTTAGTAACATCATCTAAATCATTTAAATCAATAAACTTTAATCCATAACCTATACTTGGAGTAATTTCTTTTACTTTATTTTTAACTTCTTGTGCTTGCTCTTTTGAAAACTTAGTTGTAAATGGTATATTATTAAAATTTCTAGCAAGTCTTATTCTTGAACTAACCACAACATCTGAATCTTTTCCATTTTGTAAATACCAATTTAACATATTCTATTTGCCTCCTTTTAATTCTTTTATTTTATCTCTTATTTTAGCAGCCTCTTCATAATTCTCTTCTTTTACTGCTCTATTTAATTTTTCTTTTAATGTTTCTATTTCTGAATTTTTATTATCACTTGCTTCTGTTTTATTTATTTCTATATTTTTAATAAAAACGAAGTCCATTTTTTAAACTGCAAAAAACACGACATTCGCTCTAAAATTATAAAGATTAGTCTAATTTTTGAAAAGTGACATTATATCAGGCTGTATTTTTTTTCCACGGAGTTTTTCTGCCTGCTCATAAACCTTTAAAATATCTTCGGGAAGTGTTTTTTCTTCGCCCTTTAAAGTCTGATACGGAGCATCGGTTTCAAAGACAATCCTGCTTTCTTCCAGAAATTTTACGCATTCAATCGCACTTTTCTTGCCATTTAAAATAGGCTTCCCAAACGAAAAATAAGCATTTACGCCCTTCTTTAAAAGCGAATTTGCTTCTGTCAAAGTTCCTGCCCACGAATGAAAGATCACGCCTTTGACCTTTTTTAAAAGTTTTATGTCCTTAAAAAAACGATCTGTGCACTTTCTTCCGTGAATTACAAGAGACTTTCCGTATTTTATTGCGGCCTCGAGCTGAAAATTCCAGACTTTTTCCTGTTTTCGAGACATAGTGCGAAATTCCTGCGTAAAAAAATCAAAGCCGCACTCCCCGACCGCATCAATTTTTTTATTTTCGAGAAGCTGAATCAAGTATTCTGAATACGAAAAATCCGGGTTTTGAGGGTGAATTCCGAACGACTTAAAAAACTTGATTCCGGAGTTCTGAGGAATTGAATCAATGATTTTTTCCTGTTTTATAAATTCATCCTCAGAAAGAGCGCAGGCAACGCCGGCATAAAAATCGACAGATTTTCCAGTTTTAGAAAAATCAGGAAGAGAAGAATGAACTAAATGCAAGTGCGCGTCAAAAACCAACTAAAAACCTCATTTTCTCGGCAGAGCTCATGCAAACTTCTGGCTACAAACGAAAGCGCCAGAATATTTAAACTTTTTGTTAATGTTTTTTTTATTATACCGAAAATAATTATGTACGTAACATTTTTTTTGCGTTAAAAACGCGGGAGGAATTCAAAATGGGAACATACACTCTTAAAAGCATTGGTAAAAAAACTGACTACATGACTGTTGTGCGCGAAATGGACGACGGCTACATTGTTCGCATTGTTCGCGATGAAGACGGATATGATGACGTTACAACAGATTTTATTAGCAAGGCTTTGTTCGACTCTTGTATCCGCACCGGCTATCTTACTAAAATCAAGTCTCCTGCTGAAGCCGTTGCCTAACTAGCTCCAAAGCTGCCTCGAAACGAACATCAACAGGCATTTCTTGAGGCAGCCAATTTATTTTTACGCCTTTCTTTTCCATTCCCTTAAACCAGGTTTCCTGTCTTTTTGCAAACTGTCCGATTGCAAGGTTTAAAAGCTCAAAAAGTTTTTCTTTGCTTTCGATTTTCTGCTGAAGATATTCACTCACAAAACGATATTCAAGACCAAGACTTTCAAGCCTCTGCCAGGACGCTCCATTTTCGTGCAGATTTTGAACTTCTTCGACTAACCCCTCTTCAAGACGGTCGTGCAGGCGTTTTGCAATTCTCTCACGGACTAAAGGACGCGGCAAGGTTGTGCCAAGCACAAGAGGATTAACCTTTGGACGAGCCGAAAGAACCTTTTTTCGCAGAGTTTTATATTCTTCAGATTTTGTAAAACGGTTTAAGAGAATTGCATTTATTATGCGCCCACTGTCGCCGAATTCACTCGTATTATGAAGCTTTTCTTTTTCTGATATTAAAATCGACTTTAATTCTTCATAAGAAAGAGATTCAAGTTCCTGTCTTTCAGCCTTATCTTCTTCAAACGGAATCATATCGTAATTTCTGAGTATTGAATCAAGATACATTCCGGTTCCGCCGACAACAACCGGCAAAACTCCGCGTTTCTGGCAGTCTGCAAACGAATTGTAAAAATCTGCCGTAAAATCAAACAGGCTGTATTCGTGACTTAAATCCGTAACATCGATTATATGATACGGAACATTGTAAAAACCGTCAGTAATTTTGTCCTTTAACGCAGGATTGAGGGAAAGCGCGAGATTTTTATTCATCTTAAAATCGCGCAAATCCTTTCCACTTCCAATGTCGAGTCCGCGGTAAACTTGTCGGCTGTCCGCGCTTAAAACTTCGCCGCCAAGACTTGCCGCAAGACGGACACCAATTTCAGTTTTTCCGACAGCTGTAGGTCCGATTACAAAAATACAGTTATAGTTCATTTTTTGTTTCCTGAAAAACTAAAGCACGCGGCAAACAGCGCATTTTAAATATTCAGACTTAGGATAACCTGCAAGGACTGGATGATCAGGTCCAGCCCCGTACTTTGCCAAAATTTGAACGCGTTTTTTTGAATCTTCGGCCGCCTTCATAATCATTCCGTAAAAATGCTCCGAATCAAAAAAGTAAGAGCATGAACAGGTTACGAGGATTCCGTTTTCTGTCAAAAGGCGCATTGCCCGAAGATTTATTTCTTTGTATCCGCCGTACGCTTTTTGAATATTTTTCGCACTTTTTGTAAACGCAGGAGGATCGAGGATAATCAAATCAAATTTTTCGCCTTTTGATTCGTATTCTTTTAATTTGTCAAAAATATCCGCGCAAACAGCCTTTACTTTTTTTCCGGCGCCGTTGAGCTCAATATTTTTTTCAATCATTGCAACGGCTTCCGGGCTCAAATCAACGCAGGTAACATCTTTTGCATCTCCCTTAAAACAGTTCAGACCAAAAGCGCCTGTGTGGCTGCAAGCATCGAGAACTTTTTTTCCAGAAGCAAGTTTTGCAACCTGTTTGCGGTTAAATTTCTGGTCAAGAAAATACCCGGTTTTCTGGCCATGCGCAATATCGACTTCCAAAAGCACATCGTTTTCGCGAATCATAATCTTTTCGTCGCGGGCTTCGCCAATCCAGCAGGATTTTTCTTCAAGACCTTCTTTTTCGCGGACAGCAGCGTCATCCCTCTCAAAAATTCCATAAGGCCGTATTATCGAATTTAAGGCTTCGAGAATTTCTTTTCTAAAAACCTCTGCGCTCAAAGACAAAAACTGAACAACAAGATAAATATTTTTCTTTACATCGCAGTAGCGCTCAACAATCAGGCCAGGAATCAAGTCTGCTTCTGCATAGACAAGACGATAGCTGTCTTTTCTGTCGTAATAAAGCTTTCTAAGGTCGTAAGCGTCCTGAATTTTTTTTGCATAATAAGCGCGGCTGTCTTTCATAATCTGGTCGGCATGTTCTCTTCCGATTATGCGGACAGAAATTTTTGAAGTGCGGTTTATAACACCAGTTCCCAAAAAACCGCCCGCATTTGCAAAAACTTCAACAACTTCGCCGTCTTTTACAGAACAATCGCCAAGCGAAGCCTGCTTAACACCGCTTTTCTCTTCAAATTTTACATGGCTGATTTCGTTATCAAAAACCCACGGAAATCCCTGGGCAACTTCAATCTCTTCGGAAGGATTTAAAAACACTCTTGGAAACATAATTCACCTGACAAAAATCAAAAATTTACGCTAATAATACAAAAAAAATTAAATTTACAAAAGTGTATCAGAATTCAAAATTTTTGGAGCACATTTTTCGCACTAACCCGCTTTCCACAGTTCCGCTATACGCTGCATTCGGCAAGCCGAACGCCTCCGGCGTTGTTCCAATCGGGGCTACAAGCCCCGTTGTGCGCTTTTAGCGCACACGTAAAATAACCGGGTTTTGCGCCAGCAAAAGCCACAGCGTGCCGCGCACGCAAGCAATCGGGGCTACAAGCCCCGTTGTGCGCTTTTAGCGCATACGTAAAATAACCGGGTTTTGCGCCAGCAAAAGCCGCAGCGTGCCGCGCACGCAAGCAATCGGGGCTACAAGCCCCGTTATGCGCTAAAATCCGTAGTCGCTTTTTTCCTGCACGATTTTTTCCGGCTGGAAAACCTGCTGAAAAACCTCAAATGCTTTTTTTACAGGAATAAATTTTATTCCCGTTTTTACGATTTCAGGAATTTCTTCAAGATCGCGCTCATTGCTCTTCGGAATAAAAATCGTCTTTACTCCGTTTCTCTTGGCAGCTACAGTTTTTTCGCGTAAACCGCCGATTGCCATGACAGAACCTGTCAAATCAAGTTCTCCGGTCATTGCAACATCGCTTTTTACAACCCTTCCAGTCAAAAGAGACATAAATGTTACTGCCATCGTAATGCCTGCGCTCGGTCCGTCCTTTGGCGTTGCTCCTTCCGGAATATGCAGGTGAATTACATTCTGATCAAACCAGCTCTGCGGCTTTATCTTGTGTTCAATTGCATACTGCTTTACATAGTTAAAGGCAATTTGAGAAGATTCTTTCATAACATCGCCCATCTGTCCGGTCAAGACAAGTCCGCCCTTGCTGTCAGGAAAACTGATTGCTTCTATAAGAAGAGTGTCGCCTCCCATGCTTGTCCAGGCAAGGCCAATGCAAGTTCCAGGAATTTCGGCCCGTTTGATTTCGCTTTCGTCAAAAACAGGCTTGCCAAGATAAGTATCCAAATCTTTTGCATCAATATTAAACTGTTTTCCGTCCAGAGAATCGCATTCGTTATTTTCGATTTCTTTTACTTCGCTCAAAGTCTTGATGTTTTCAGGAATTCCAGAAAGCTGCCGTGTAATTATCTTTCTGTGAATTTTATCAATACATTTTTCGTAATTGCGGACACCGGCCTCGCGCGCATATTCCTCTGCGATACGCAAAAGAGCGGCCTTTGTATATTTTACCTGGCCTTTTTCAAGTCCGTTTTTTGCAAGATTTTTTGGAATAAGGTATTTTCTTGCAATTTCAAGTTTCTCCTGATCGATATAACCAGAAAGCTGGATTATTTCGGCGCGGTCTAAAAGAGGTTCCGGAATTGAATCCAGTGTATTTGCCGTCAAAATAAAAAACACATTGCTTACGTCAAACGGCAAATCCAAATAACTGTCGCGGAAACTTACATNNACTTCAAGAAGCGCGCTAGCAGGGTCGCCCTGAACACTTGCCCCCATTTTATCAACTTCGTCAATCATAAAGACCGGCGATTTTGTCTTTGTAATCTTTAATCCCTGAAGAATTTTTCCAGGCATTGCGCCAATATACGTTCTGCGGTGTCCTTTTATTTCAGCCTCGTCGCGCATGCCTCCAACGCTAAACCTGTAAAAAGGCTTGTTCATTGCATTCGCAATAGAGTGTCCGATTGAAGTTTTTCCGACTCCCGGCGGTCCTACAAGAATCAAAATTGAACCTTTGTTGTCTTTTTTCATCTTTCGGACTGCAAGATATTCAAGAATTCGTTTTTTTACATCGTCAAGGCCGTAATGGTCTTTTTCAAGAATTTTATATGCTTTTGCAAGATCGAGATTTTCTTTTGGCTCTTCATTCCACGGAAGGGCGCAGACCAGCTCAAGATAATTGCGGCTTACAAAATATTCAGAAGAATTGGAATCCATCAATTTGAATTTTTCGAGTTCGCTTTCCAAAGCTTCCTTTATTTCGCCTTCAAATTTAAATCCTTCAATTTTTTCCTTAAATTTTGAATAATCGTTTCCTTCTCCATCGGCACCGATTCCAAGCTCATCTTGAATTGATTTCATTTCTTCTCGTAAAAAGTATTCGCGCTGATTTTTTTCAATTTTTTCGTTTAATTCATTTTGAATTTTCTTCTGCATCCGCAAAAGTTCCTGTTCTTTTTTTATAAAAACAAGAACCTGCTCAAGCCTTGAGCGCACGTTAAGCTCTTCGAGAACTTTTTGCTGGTCAGATTTTTCAACATTTAAAATCGAAGCAACAAAATCGGCAATTTTTCCAGGATTGTCGATATTCACCATATTTAAGCGCATTTCTTCGGAAAACAGCGGATTATTGTCGCTTATCTCTTTCATTTCGCTTATAAGCGCGCGTGTCAGGGCTTTTGTTTCAAACGTATCGCTTTCTTCGTCATCGAGATACTGAACCGCAACAACAATTGGATTTTTTGCAGACAAAACCCGGCGGATTTTAAAACGTTTTATTGTCGAAACAAAGATGTTTACTCCACCGTCAGGAAGGTTTATTTTTTTTATAATTCTTGCAACAGTTCCAATATCGTACAAATCGCTTGCAACGGCATTTTCATCTTCCGTTTTTGAAAGCACCAGACCGATAAAGCCATTTGCCTCGAACGAATCTTCGACAATTTTTACATCGTCAGGATTAGAAAGCATAAGCGGTGTAAAAATTCCAGGAAAAATCGGATGCCCGTTAAGAACGACCAAAGGCAATTTTAGAGGAAGTGCCTGCTCAACTGTGATAATTGAGCTTGCAGGATCGTCCGCCNNCCCGCCGTTCACCTTTCTTTGAAGATTTTTTAGATTTTTCTTCTTTTCCTGTGGCTGTATTTTTTTCGTTTTTTTCAGTTTCGTCTTTTTTTGCAGAAATTTCACCTTCGTTTTTTTCTTTCTGCGGAGTATCTTTTTCTACCGTCACTTCAACATCGACAGGAGTTCCGTCAGCATCCGTATGCTTTGAAACCAATTCATTTATTGCATTTTTTAAATTTTCAGCAACAGCTTTTAAAGCGTCATTCTGTTTATTTTCGTCATTATTGTCGTTATTATTTTTAGCCATAATTATAATTTAACCATAAAAATGGCTGTAGGCAACAAAATTATTCCTCTTTGGATTTGCTTTTGTCCTGCAATTTTTCAAGTCCGGCATTCAAAAAAAGCTCATCCTGATACCAGTCAAGAATAAGAGAATAAAAAGCATCCTCGTAGCCTTCGCATTTTGCAAGAATTTTTACGACAGTACCGCTTTTTAAGCTTCCTGACGGAACACTGTCCATCAAAACCCATTTTCCGCGGTACGAAATAAAGAATTTTGTCTTTGAAGTAAGCGAATTCCCTTCAAAACGGTCGTAACTTTCTGCATGAACTTTTACAGGCCGGTTTGCATTCCGAAGACTGCTGATTTTTAAGTTTAAATTTTCTTTTTCAACTTCGACAGTCTGCCACATTATATAAGGACCTACTGCAATTTTAATCCGGTATTTTCCAGAACGCAGATAAACAGGATATGTTGAATAGTTTTTTACGTTTTTTGAATTATTTTGAGCCTGCTGAGTAAAAATCCGGCGGCTTCCGTTTACTTCCGGAATTTCTTTTCCATCATCTGCAAAAAAGAATGCGCGCAAAGGAAGATCGGAGTCCACAGATGAAGCAACAGGAATTTCCATATTTAAAACAACGCTCTTATACCAATGCCGTAAAACAGTTTTGTGAACATAGCCACGGCTCCAAACAAAGCAAAAAAGAACGCAGGCCGCAACTCCAGACAAAACTCCACAGACGATTTTTTTGAATTTTTTGTCGCGCTGCTCAAACGAAGGAATTGCAAACTGTCTTGTTGTAAGAACAGTCTGCGCAAGGGCAATTCTTATTTTGTGAGTATCGTAATGAGAAAGATATTTTTTTACAATTTTGAGAACTGCATCAATCGACTGAAACCTTCTTGCCGGGTTTGCCTTGAGCATTTTTTTTATCATTCCAGCAATTACCGGAGGAATATTTCTGTCGATTTTACGCGGATTTACGTATTTTCCTTTGCGGATTTTTTCCAAAGTTTCTGCATTTAAAGCTGAAGGAAAAGGTTTTGTTCCTGTAAGCATTTCGTAAAGCATTACGCCCATCGAATAAATATCCGCCCTTCTGTCTACGCTTCTGCTGTCTGTGATCTGTTCCGGAGACATATAGGCAGGAGTTCCCAAAGTTACGCCGTGGCTTGTCAATTCGCCTGTAATCTGGGTTGTTGAAGTTTCTGCAACTGTTTTTCCAGAACTGTCAGCGGCGCTTTCGTTTTTTTGAGACGGCTCATTTTCGCTTTCGGTCGAAGCAATTCCAAAATCTGCAAGCTTTACTTCCGCCCTTTTTGAAATAAGAATATTTCCAGGCTTAATGTCGCGATGAACAATTCCCCTTACATGGGCAAACTTCAAGGCAAGACAGGCATCCTGAAAAATCAAAAGCGCAAGTTCTGTTCCAAGAGCAACCTGTTTTTCGAGAACCTGAGCAAGGGAAAGACCTTCAACAAATTCTTCGACAATATAATGGCTTGAACCTTCGACAAAATAGTCAAAAAGATGAACGATGTAAGGGCTTTGCATATCGAGCAAAATCTGGGCTTCGCGTTTAAACCGCTCGCGGACTATTTTATTGTTTCGGATTGTAAGTTTTTTCAAGATTACAAGTCTTTTTAAAGAAGGATGAACGGCTTTATAAACCGCTCCCATTCCGCCTTTTGCAACAAGTCCAAGAATTTTGTATTTTCCGATACTTTCAGGAATTTTTTCTGCCATAAAACTTACACTCCCATAAAAAGTCAAGATTAAAACTTCAGTTCTAATTCTCTACATCCACTCTCAAAATATCAGTTTCCGGATTAAATTTTCTATCTGGCTTGACAACAGCAATATTTTCTTCGTCCGGGTTATGAATCTGCACATATTTTCCATTCTGACGCAGTCCGTATCTGTTTTTTACAGGCCTGTGGCCGCCAATCCACACGGCATTTGCGCAGTTTTTTCCAAGAAGATTCTTTATGCTTTCAGAAACGCTGTCTTTTTTTGCCTCGCCATTTGCCGTCCAGGTAAGCGCAAGCGTTACTTCAGGAAATTTTCTGTAATTTATGATTTTTGACCGGGTCAATTCAAAAAACGGCTCGGCATGGCTTATTACAAGATTTGGAAAAACCGCACATAGCGGCAAAGCGTGCTCAAGGCAGCTTAAAATATAAATGACAGCATCATCGTACTGTTCTGCCATAAACTGATAGAACATTTCACCTTCCGCAGCCATTTTATAAAAAGGATGATTACCGCGGCCTTCTTCGTTCAGAATATTTTCATGATTGCCTTTCAAGCAGTGAAAATTTTCCGGACAAGAAAGCTTTAATTTTAAAATCATCTGCAAAACTTTCAGGTTTTCCAGCATTTCCTGATTCATCGCCTCGCTTTTTATTACGCCCCGTTTAAATTCAGAAAACGCATCTTTCCAGCGCTCATAGCAGCGCATCTCTGAATGAAAAATGTCTCCAACGCATACAAGGTAAATCAGTTTTTTTTGACACGCTTCCAAAATGCTCATTTTCCGGCAAGAAGGCTCTTCTTTGTTTTCTGTTTTTTCGGAATTTAAGCAAGCTTCATTCTCCTGCCCTGATTTTTTTTCAGAATCAGATGTTTTGTTTAAATCTTCCAGTTCAATTTCAAAATTCAGAATATGCCATAAAAAATATTCGCGCGCATGAATGTCTGGAATTACAACAACGGGCTTTTTTTCTTTTCCGAATTTTTTTTCTGAGCAAAAATCCAAAAGGCCGCCGGAAAATTTTTCGCCATATTTTTCTTTCGGACGGTAAAGTGAATTTTCATTTTCCAAAAGATTCAAGGCTTTTTCAAGAAGATGCATAAAAGCATCATATTCAGGAAAATCTTCGGAGCGGTAAATATTAAAAAGTTCAGTTTTTAAATCCACGGACAGCCCTTTTTGGCAATTTTTTTACGCCAAAACAAGATTTACAGAACCGACTGTAATCCTGTCTCCCGGATTTAATTTAACGTACTTGTCATTCGGAATGCGTCTTCCGTTAATAAAAGTTCCGTTTGTAGAATTTTCGTCCTTTATAAAAAAAACGTCCTTGATTTTTTGAATCGAAGCATGCAAACGGCTGGCAAGCTTGTTGTCAATTACGATATTACAGTCTGGAGAACGGCCGATTGTCATTTTGGCGACCAGATTGATTTTCTTTTTGTTAAACATTAAATATGAAACCTGACTGGTATCAGCAATTTTTTCCAAATGCTGGCCGACAGGCGAACTTGTTACAATTGTAGTATCCTGCATGGATAGAATTATACAACCAAACTGAAAAACTGTAAAATCAAAACAAAAAGCAAATTTATTTAATCTGAAAATTCACCAGGAAGCGGAGCGGTTACGGTCATTACATTTTTTGTTGCCGGGTGCGGAAAACTAAGGCTTGCTGCATGCAGCATAATTCTCTTATAAGGTTTTCCGCCGTATAATTCGTCTCCCAAAATCGGACAGCCAAGGCTTGCTAAATGGACGCGAATTTGATGAGTGCGTCCTGTAAGAGGTTTGCAATAATACAAAAAAAAGCGGGAATTTGCCTTAAAAAACTCAAATTCCGTGCGGCTTTTTAAGCCTCCTTTTTCTTCGGAAAGTTTTCCCCATTTTGCGCTCTGGCCTTTCGGGCTTATTCTGCCCATAGGAAAATCAACTGTAATTTTTTTTGAGGCAGGTTCTTTTAAAATGGCGGCAACGTAATTTTTTTTTGCTGTATGCCGCTCAAACATGTCGTGGCAGGCGGCATTTGCTTCGCGTTTTTTTGTAAAGAGAATTACGCCGGAAGTGTCGCGG
>NZ_DLLH01000021.1:0-12670 GCF_002476655.1 Treponema sp. UBA7567 | reverse complement strand
TTTTTCGGTCGGAAAATGCGAGGGCTTGTTCACTACGATTATGTATTCGTCCTCAAAAAGAACATTTTTTTCTGTAAGCTCAAATTTTATGTCGTCGGGCTGTTTTTCGTAAAAAAGTTTTTCTTTATCGACAGAAACAAAGACAGAAGATTTTGCAAAAACCGTAAAAGAAGGCGCAAAAACCTGCTTTTGATTTACGCTTACCGCTCCTGCAACGATAAGACGGCGGATTTTAGAATTGGAAATTTCTGTTTTTAAGAGCAATGGAAGATTTTGACGTAAAAGCTCATCGAGGCGGATTTTTTTTTCGGAAAGAATTTTGAAAGTTTTCATTTTTATATATTTTTCGGGCAAGGGATGGAAGCCGCGCCAAAGGCGTTGAAACGGCAGTTTTCAACTGGCGTTTTAATGAAGCGGACAGCGCAACGGCGTACAGCCCGGTTTTTGTGGCAGAGCCACAAAAATGACCCCAAATTTTTTGTATAATTTTGTATAATTATGAAAAAAAAGCGGCAAAAAATCAATCGACGTGTTTTTTTGAGTTTTTTGCGAGAATCATTCCAGCCAAAAACGCTGTAAACGGAGCTGTTGCGGCAAGACCAAAGCTTCCTGCGACAGTGTTTATTATTTCGGCGGCGACCTGATTGTTGTTCAAAATATTGTAAAGCGGCGTTCCCTGCGCCATAAAAGTCATTAAAAGCGCAAGGCAAGTTCCGGAATATGCAAGAAGAAGAGTTGTCGTCATGGTTCCCATTGCGGCCCGCGCAACTGCAAGACCGGATTTTATTGCTTCAAGACGGCTGATTGACGGACATTTTTTTACAACTTCGTTGACGGCAGATGTTATATCGACCGCAAGATCCATAACTGAACCGCTCGCTCCAATGCAAATGCTGCTCATAAAGATTTTTGTAAGATTTAAATACTGAAAACCTGAATATAAAAGGCTTTCTGAATGAGCCATGACCGCGCCGTGAAGTTTTAGAGTTTTTGTGCAGATAACCGAAAGAACTGCGCAAAAAACAATTCCTAGCATAGCTCCGCCGGCGGCAGAAAAAAGTCGGCGGTCAAATCCGTAGACAAGCGCGATTATAACGACCGTTAAAAATGCGGTTCCCAAAAGCCCCGTAAGCATTGGGTCAAAACCTTTAAGATAAAGCGGAACAATGATTTTCCAAAGAGCAAGGACTGTAAGAATAAAAGAAAGGACTGAGCGGACTCCTGTTGCTCCTGCAAAAACTATAAGGAAGACAGAAAACGCAAGAGCAAGGATAAGTTCGCCACGAAGACGGAAATGATCGATAAGATTGACCGAAATTATCTGCTCACTTCCCTTTTCTGGATTTTTTAAGTCGGAAAATTCCCACTGAACGAGAGCCTGGGCCGTGTCTCCCGGCCGGAAGATTTTGTCTTGGGAAAGAGAGCCGTTGAGCATATTCCAGCCTTCTGCAATTCTTCCCTTAAACCTTCCGGACAAGAAACGGACAGTGCACACCTGCTGTCCAGTGCGAATAAGTCCAGTATCAATAAAACGGCTGTTGTCAACTTCAATTATTTTTGCACGGCATTTTACGGCATCCTTAAACTGCAAGGCTCCTTCAAACCCTGTAGGAATAAAAAGCATAGCCGCAATGCACGCAAGCGAAACAATAACCGAAACTGCCGAACGTGATAATCTGGACATTTTTTTAATTTTCCTTTTTATTTAATTTTGATCTACCGATATGTTTTCTAATCCTGAACTACTTTTGTCAAAGCAGCCATTTTTTTGTAAATGTCGGTGTTATCGTAATATCCGCCAAATTCGTTCTGGCCTGCGCCGAGCGCGAAAACTGGAACTGGAAGACCTGTATGCGAATAAGAGGTGAATCCGATTCCGCTCTTGTTGTTCAAAATGTGTGTGATTGTTACAGAAAGCGGCTCGTAAGTTCCGTAAAGCTCGTATTCGCGCTGGTCGCGTTTTTTGTCGCCAGACATTGTTTTTGCGTATGCGTCCTTAAGTCTTGAATACTCGTAATCTGTAAGCACGAGCCCGCCGTTTTTGCTGCTTCCTTCCGAACCTGGAACTTTAAGTCCAAACAATTCAGTCACGTCTTTCATTACATCGTCAAAAGAAGTGTTGTTTTTCTTGTAATTTGAGATAAAGTCAGAATCGTATTTTGCATATGAAATTTTCTGGTTTTTGAGAGTATTGAAAAACAAGTTGTAGTCTGTTCCGGCAAATCCGATTGTAAGTCCGCCAGTTTCGTGGTCGGCAGTTACAATAATGAGAGTTTCTTTCGGGTGCTTGTTGTAAAAGTCGATGGCTTCTTTTACGGCGTCAGAAAGAGCTACAGTGTCGGCAATTGTTGAACGCGCATCGTTTGCGTGGCAAGCCCAGTCGATCTTTCCGCCTTCAATTTCCATAAAAAAGCCTTTTTTGTTGTCGAGAACTTCAATTCCCTTCTTAACATAATCGCGGAGAGTCCATTCGCCTTTTTGAGCGTCCTGAGCGTAGTTCATCGCGTCTGAATCTGCAAGATTTTCTGCAATTACAAGAGCCTTGTCTCCGTTTTTGAGAGCTGAAGCATCTTTTTGTGTAAAGCAGACTTTATAGCCGGCTTTCTGTGCAAGAGAGTAAATTGATTCCTTGTCGTTTTTTTTGTCCTGAGGCTCCATCAAGGCTCCGCCTGCAAAATAGTCGAAATTTGAAGCGACAAGCTCAAGCCCAATCGGATAGTTTGACTTTCTGCTCGCCTGATGAGCGTAAGAAGCCGCAGGGGTTGCGTGGTTTAAGTTTACACTTGTAATTACACCGATTTTCCAGTTTTTCTGGTCGCGAAGCTGTTCTGCAATCGTGCGGAATTTCTGCTTTTTAGTGATGTCAACATTGATAGAGCTAGAATGTGTTTTTTTTCCGGTAAGGATCGATGTTGCGGTCGAAGCTGAATCTGGCGCAAAAGATGTCGCANNAGTCTGAGCGCTTCCTGCAACCGGGAAATTCATAAAGCTCAAATTTTCGCCATAAGGTGAATCTTTTGGATTTTCTGATTTTTTTACAACATCAACAATTCCTGCAGCGTCTTTTCCAAGGTAATATGCGGAACTCTGAATCTGAGGATAGCTCATTCCGTCGCCAATGAACAAAAAGACGTATTTAGGAGTTCCCTTTCCAGTAGGATTTCCCTGAATCTGCTGAGCGTCTACTTTTGAAGTAAAAGCCATTGCAGCAAACATTGCCGCTCCTACTGCAAGTTTCATCATTCCACGAAAACTTTCCTGTGAAATTTCTTTTCTTTTCATCATTTTAATTTGTACCTCCAAATGGTTTAACGAAAAGATAAAATCCAAATGTTATAAAATGATGAAAAAAATATGAGATAAATGTAAAAAATCGGCTCAGTTTTTAGCGGCTAATTCCGTTTTTCCTTTTCCATGCAGGAAAATCAACCGAAATCAGTCTTTCCATAGAAGAAGTTGTATATCCGTAGCCGTTGCGTCTTTCGACAGAAAGAGAATTAAAATCTTCGACATACTTGCATCCGCGGTCGCACCAAACAGGTCTTAAGACAGAAGGATAATTTCCTGAGACAGGCTTTCTTGCCCCAGCCACAACGTCAAAAGAAGAATCCAGCGCATAAAACCTCGCCCACAAGTCTGGAGCAGACGGCTCATCAACCAGAACCTGCTCATAATCGTAATAACGTCCGTTCAAAACTTCAGCCTTGCGTGTTTTTCTTACAAGTTTTTTGCCATGAATGCGAATTTCCGGTCTGTCAAAAAATTCGCAGGCAGAAATAATCGCATTTTGAATTTCAAGCGAAGGATTTTCAATTTTCATCAAAAAATTAACCACGTTTTTAGATTCCGTCGAACAGATTGAAGGCGGTTCAAATTCCCTCGCCCAGACAGGAGCGTAATTTTCGTAACTGTGCTGCTGGCACCATGCCGTAAGGATTTTAGAGCCGTCTTCCAAAGCAACCGTAATCTGAGTTTTTAAGATACATTCAATTCCGCGAAGATACGCATTTTGAGCGCGGGCGCAAGTTTCTTCATCAACAAAAGCATAAAGTTCCCGATTCTGAACAACCTCGTTCAAAAAAGCAAGAACATCCGCCATTACATCATCGTTAAAAGTTATAGCAAAAACGTCCGCTCCGGTAAAACCTCCAGTCTTCGGTTCCTGCGCATTTAAAATCCACAAAATTCCGCGTTCTGCGCATTCTGCATAGCGTTTTTCAGGAATCTGCTTGTAAACATTTGCAAGATAACGAATTTGAGAAAAAATATTGCGGTTGTCCATCGTGCTTCCGTGAGATTCTGTTTTTAGATTGTAAGTTACAGGCTTGAGCCTGCTGTTTTTTTCGTGAAGAGCTTTTAGTTCTTCCAAAGTAAAAATCCGCTGATAATCAAGATTTTTTGCCCAGCCGCCGTCAGGATTCTGCAAAAAGACCATATTTTCGGCAATTCCGGCAATCTGAGCTTCGTCATAAAGCTTGTAAGGAGGAACAGAATTTTTGTAAACATAGCGGGCGTGGTTAAAACCGTCAGAAAATTCTTTCAACGAAACAGGCAAATACATTTTTTGAGCAAAATCCTCAAATTCCTTCTGCCCGACACGAGAATTCTCATTCTCAATTTTTTCGACATAAGAAGTCTGACAGCCAAAAACAAAAAAAACAGAAAAAAAAGCCAGAAAAGAAAGATTAATTTTCATAATAAAAAAATTATAGCACGGAAAACCAAAATTATAAAAATTCAGGAGCACAATTTACTCTCAATCCGGCTTTCCGCACTTGCGCTTCCGCTCCATTGCCGTTCCGGCAACTTCGGTGCTCCAATCCGGGCTATAAAGCCCGGTCGTGCGCTTTGGCGCACACGTAAATAAAACGGGTTTTGCGTCAGCAAAAGCCGCAGCATGCGCCAGCATGCAAGCATCCGGGCTAAATTTTGCCAAAAACTAATCGCCAAAACAGATTCCAAGCGCTTTTGCTTCTTTTATTTCTTCAGATTTTACATCGACAGTCTTTAACTTTCCGGCAACTTCAGAAAGAGGCTCTGCAACAATCTTTGAATTTTTTATGGCGGCCAAAACTCCAAATTTTTTTTCAAGAATAAAACCTGCGGCCGCAGCGCCGAGCCTTGAAGATAAAATTCTGTCATAGGCATTTGGGCTTCCGCCTCTTTGAGTATGCCCCGGAATTGTAACCCGGACGTCTTTTCCGCTCATAAGCCGGATCTGGGCAGAAAGATCAAACGAAACTGGAGTTTTTTCACGTTTTTCCTTAAGCTGTTTTTTTGAAAGCTTTGAATCGCTGACAGAAACAGCTCCTTCCGCCGCCACAATAATCGTAAAATGCCTGCCGTTTTTTTCGCGCTCTTCTATTTTTGAAATTATTTTTTCAATACTGTATGGAATTTCAGGAAGAAGAATAATGTCTGCTCCGCCTGCCATTCCAGCGTTCAAGGCAAGATGTCCGGTTTTGTGTCCCATAACTTCGACAATAAAAACCCTGCTATGGCTTGCCGCGGTCGTGTGAATGCAGTCAATTGCGCCGACAGCAACGTCAATCGCGCTCATAAAGCCAAAAGTCATATCAGTTCCGAAAATATCGTTGTCAATCGTTTTTGGAAGCGCAACAATGTTCAATCCTCGCGAGCTTAAAAGCGAAGCTGTTTTTATCGAGCCGTTTCCGCCAAGGACTACAAGACAGTCAAGTTTTTTTTGACGGTAAAAATCTTCCATCGCCTTAACCTTGTCCACTCCGTCCTCCGCAATATCGGCAATATGCTTAAAAGGCTCTCTCGAAGTTCCAAGAATCGTTCCGCCCTGCGTCAAAATTCCAGAAAAATCATCTCCCGTCATTTCATGAAAACGGCCGTAAATCATTCCTTTATAGCCGTCTTCGATTCCCAAAATTTTTACGTCCGGACACTTATAAAAAAGAGTTTTTGCAACTCCGCGCATTGCGGCATTAAGAGCCTGGCAGTCTCCGCCGCTCGTTAAAATTCCAACATTCATTTTACACTCCCATAAAAAGTCAAGATTAAAACTTCAGTTTTAGAATTGACTTTTTAAGTTGTTTCGCAACGAAGCGAGAAACAACCGATGATAAGAAAGTTTGCAACNNGCCATTTTCGGCTGTTTTTATTTTACACTCCTTGCAACCTTGTATGCCTGGTCAAAAAAGAATTCCTGCGAATTAAGAAGTTTCACAGATTTTTTCTTTCCGCCGATTTCTGTGTTTCGCTTTTCGTAAATTCCATGAGAATCAAGAACCCGGCCCTTTTCCGTATCATTCATTTCGATTTCAAAAATTTTCTTTATTCTCGTCCGCAAATTTTTGCTCAGAACCGGCACTCCAACTTCAACCCTGCGCACCATGTTTCTTGTCATAAAATCCGCCGAACCAATAAAAACTTTTTCGTCCTCGCCTTTTCCAAACCAGTAGATTCTCGAATGTTCCAAATATCGTCCTACAATGCTCACTATACGAATATTTTCTGTCCAGCCAGCAATTCCAGGAATAAGACAGCAAATTCCTCTAACGCACATGTCGATTTTTACACCGGCCCGCGACGCCTCGATCAAGGCATCGATTATAGGCTTATCTGTAAGCGAATTTATTTTTATTCCGATATAGGCTTCTTTTCCTTCTGCTTTTTTTTGAATTTCCTCATGAATAAATTCAAGAATCTTGCTCTGAAAGCATTTTGGCGCAACAAGCAGACAGGAAGCGCTTTCAACAACTTCGCCAAGAAGAAAATTCTTAAAAACTTTCGCCGCATCGCTTCCGATTGCAGAATTTGCCGTCAAAAGCGAAAAATCGGTGTAAAGCTCTGCCGTTTTTTCGTTGTAGTTTCCTGTTCCAATCTGAGTAATATAGGAAATTCCGTTTCCTGTGTTTCTTGTAATAAGGCACAGCTTTGAGTGAACTTTATATTCACCAAGACCGTAAATAACCCGGCAGCCAGAATCCTCAAGAACACGCGAAATCTCAATATTGTTCGCTTCGTCAAACCTTGCGCGGAGCTCGACAAGAACGACAACTTCCTTTCCGTTTTCTGCCGCTTCAACCAGAGCTTCGACAATTTTGCTCTTGTCTGCCAGGCGGTAAAGCGTAATCTTTATGGAAACAACGCTTTCGTCGCCGGCTGCTTCGTGCAAAAGTCCCAAAAACGGCTTCATATTTTCAAATGGATAGAATAAAAGAACGTCTTTTTTTTCTATTTGAGGAATTATTCTCTTGCGCATATCAATGTCGCGGGAAGGACGAGGCAGGCGCCGGCGGTAGAAAAGCTCATTTTTGCCGTGAAGATATTCCCGAAGCTGAAAAACGAATTTCATATCAAGAGGAGTTCCAGAATCAATTATCGCGTCTTCCGAAATCTTTACGAATTTTGCAAGCTCGCTTCTAGCCTGCGGATTTATTTTCCGGCTAAGCTCAAGGCGGACAGGACTCATTCTTTTGCGCTGCTTAATCAAATCTTCCATAAAATTTCTGTAATCAAGATCTTCGTCAATCGCGTCATGCTCGTCAATATCGGCGTTTCTCGTGATTCTTACAACGGCTTTTTCGCGAATTGAATAGCGTGTAAAAAGTTTTGTGACGAAATGAAGAATCAGCTCCTCACAAAGCATAAAAGTTCCTGGACGAGAAGGAATTTCTATCAGTCTTTTAAAAATAGTATTTGTGCAGGGAACAATTCCCATCCTGTTTTTGCCGTTTTTATTGGAAAGCAAGACAACCGCATTCAGTTCCTTATTTGCAAGAAACGGGAAAGGCTGCTGTTTTCCGACAATCATTGGGCTTAAAAAAGGAGAAATGCAAGTGTCAAAATACTGCTCAAGGATTTTTCCCTCTTCGTCAGAAAGTTTATTAAAATTTATCAGGCGAATTCCTTGAACTTCAAGCTCACCCATAAGCTGCTCATAGATTTTTGCCTTTTTTATTTCAAGTTCCTTTACGCGAAGGAGAATTGCGGCAATCTGATCTGAAGCCGTCATTTTTGTTTTGTTGTCGCAGGCATTAAAGGCGTTTTCTTCCTGAACACGGAGAGAACCAACCCGAACCATAAAAAATTCGTCAAGATTGCTCTGAAAAATCGAAACAAATGAAAGCCTTTCGGCAATCGGAACAGAAGGATTTCCGGCTTCGTCCAGAACCCGCTCGTTAAAAGAAAGCCACGAAAGCTCACGGTTTACATAACATTCAGAAGGAATATCTTCCGGACAAAAATCTCTTTTAGAAACAGAAACATTATTTTCGGCCATATCACCCTCAAAAAAACTCAGCTGTTTGTATAAATCAGCTGTTTGTATAAAACCGAGTCTAAAAAAGGCTGATTAAATTTTTATATAAATAGCGTTAATTTTTGGTTAATTTTATCGAAAAGATTTTATGGCAAGAATTTTACAAAAAAATAAAAAAAATGATGTTTTTCAAAAAAAACTTAGCCCGGATCGTCGCGGAAAGACCGGACTGAGCACGCGAAGGAGGACTTGCAGCAAGAGCCGGCTAGACTGCGGATTGCGCTCCAAAACAAAAAAAACGTCCCGAAAACAAAATTCCAGGACGTTTCTTGTTAAAAACTATTACTCTGTCGGGCGTTTTTTAAGGCTTTTGCTTTCCGCAATTGCCCGGCCTTCGCCAACACTCTGCTCCATCATCGCGCGCACTTTAAGAGGCAAGCCGAACAAGGTAATAAAGCCCTGTGCGTCCTTATGGTCGTAAAGTTCGCCTGTTGTAAATGAAGCGATATTTTCGTTGTAAAGGCTGTATTTTGAGTCTGAGCCTGCGGCGCGAACCATTCCTTTTACGAGCTTTACTTTTGTCCAGCCTGTTACGGTCTGCTGAGTTGAGTCAACAAACGCCATCAAAGCGTCATACAGCGGTGTAAATACTTTTCCGTCATAAATAAGCTCTGCAAGGCGGAGAGCAACCTGCTGCTTGTAATGGTAAGTATCGCGGTCAAGGCAGATATGATCCATCATTCTGTGAGCAAAGTAGAGAACTGTTCCGGCTGGAGTCTCGTAGACTCCGCGGCTCTTCATTCCAACGCAGCGGTTTTCGCAGATGTCGGCAATTCCGACTCCGTTTCTTCCGGCAATTTTGTTGAGCTCGAGCATAAGCTCAAGACCGTTCATTTTTTTGCCGTTCAAGCTTACAGGAATTCCTTTTTCCCATTCGATTGTAACGTATTCTCCGTCGCCCGCCTCTTCCGGAACAACTGTATTTTTGAGCATATGCTTGTAGTTTGGCTCGTTTGAAGTTTTTTCAAGCTCAAGGCCTTCGTGGCTGATGTGCCAGATGTTCTCGTCGCGGGAATATGACTGGTCTTTTTTCATTGGAACTTCAAGTCCGCGGTCTTCCAAAAATTTGATTTCTGCTTCGCGGCTGTCCATATTCCATTTCGGGTCGCGCCAGGCGGCAATAACCTTCAAGTCAGGAGCAAAAGCCTTGATTGCAAGCTCAAAGCGGACCTGGTCATTTCCTTTTCCTGTCGCACCGTGGCAAATTGCCACAGCGCCTTCCTGCCTTGCATACTCAACAAGAATTTTTCCAATTAAAGGACGGGCAGTTGAAGTTCCCAAAAGATATTCATCCTCGTAAACAGCATTTGCCTTGAGAGCCGGCCAGATATATTCTTCAATATATTCCTGACGTGCATCTACAACGTAGCAGGCAGAAGCGCCAGTTTTGAGGGCACGAGCCTTAATGTGCTCCCAGTCATCGCACTGGCCAACATCAATACACACAGCGATAACATCGTAGTCATAATTTTCTTTAAGCCAAGGAATGATAACCGTTGTATCCAATCCACCAGAATAAGCAAGAACAACCTTATCTTTTGCCATTTTATTTCTCCCGTCCGTACAAAAAAATGCACGGTAAACTGTATATTTATACAAAATACTCTAGTGTTTTATGCAACTTTATGCAATAGAGACGAAATATTCAGACATATAAAGGCAAAAGTTTTTCGAGAATTTTTTCAATTATTTTAAAACTTTCAGGAGTCAGGCTCAAATAATTGTCATATTCGGTATGAAAAAGCCGCCATGTCAAAGGCATTTTTTCGCGGTATTTAAATGCAAAATCCGCATTTTCGCTAAGCTTTGCGTTCATAACCGTTTTTTCAAGATTTTTGTCTTTCATAAGTTCAAGACAATACAAAGAAGCCTCTTCTTTCGGAAGCATAGTAATCGCCACGGCAGGAATTCCACAGGCTAAAAAACCGGCATTGTCGCTGTAAGGAACCGGCAAAGTCATCCATTTTTGAGGACTTGCTTCCCTCAAAATGTTTTGAGTCCTCTCAAAAAGCGAAGCAAAGCGTTTTACAAAAGGCCTGTTTTTTTTTAAGTTCATTAAAACATCAAGTCCAGCCCTTGCAAGAACAGGAACTGTTCCCCGGCCGACTGAATCAAAGACAAAAACATCATCATTTTCAATTCCGAGTTTTTTAAAAAGCTCTGCCAGCGCAAAAGAGCCCTGCCCGCTCACGCCGCCCTCTCCAAGTTCTTCTCCATCTGTAAAAAACATGCGGATGTTCAAAACTTTGCCTTTTAAAGCCAATCCGTTCACTTTTACGGCAAAATCCGCCAGAGCAAAATTTGCAGAACTGTTGTCATTTGCTCCAGGACTTCCAGAAACAATGTCGTAATGAGAAATAAGAGTTTTTATTTTAAATTGCGGATTATATGAACTTGAAGGGAAATTTACGTAAATGTGCTTTTTTCCTGCCAGATAAATTACAGAAGTCTGCACGCCACGGTCAGACAGGTATTTTCTCAAAAAGGAAAGCCTGTCTGTTTCCGGGGCAAGGTAAGCTTCGTAATCTTCCGGCAAAAAATTCATCTTTAGCTGTTAATCGAAGAACGAGGAACAGGATTTGGACTTGTCGTCGCATTGTCCAGTTTTGAAAATTCCTCAAGCAGTTCCTTCTGTTTTGAGGAAAGCCGTGAAGAAACCTGAACCAAAATTTTTATGTAGAGATCTCCTTTTCGGCTTGTATTTAAAACAGGAACGCCTTCGTTTTTTATGCGCAGGAGTTTTCCGTTCTGAGTTCCAGCCGGCAGTTTAAATTCAATCTTTTTTCCGTCCAAAGTCGTAATAAAAATTGTTTCGCCAAGAGCCGCCTGAACCATTGTAACAGGAACAGCGCAGTAAAGATCTTGACCGCTCCGCTCAAAATAAGTGTGCGGCTCAACATGAAGCACAACAATCAAGTCTCCGGCAGGTCCGCCGTTTTTTCCGGCATCGCCTTCTCCGTGGATTGCAATTCTTTTTCCGTCATCAACTCCGGCAGGAATTGTAAGGGTTACACGTTTTGATTTTTCCTGAACTCCGCTTCCATGGCAAGAACTGCAAGGCTTGTCGATTACAGTTCCAGCGCCATGACAAGTAGGACAAGTCTGCTGAACAGCAAAAAAACCAGCCTGTCTTCTTATCTGACCGCTTCCACCGCAGGCTGTGCAGGTTTTTCTGCTTCCGCCTGCGGCTGCCCCGGAACCGTGGCAGTCAGGACAAGCTTCGTTGTGGGCGAATTTTATCTCGGCCTTAGTTCCGTAAACAGCATCTTTGAAAGAAATGTCCAGATCGTAGCGCAGGCTCTGTCCCTGCTCTGGAGCATTTGGATTTCTAGCTCTTGAAGAAGAGCGTCCGCCTCCAAAAATTCCTTCAAAAATATCGCTAAAGCCGCCGCCCATTCCGCCGAACAGGTCAGAAAAATCGTGGAATGCATGGCTACTGGAAAATCCGCCAGCACCGCCAAATCCCGAGCTTCCGTCTAATCCTGCAAAGCCGTACTGATCATAAATCGGACGTTTCTTGTCATCAGAAAGAACTTCGTAGGCTTCGGTTGCTTCCTTGAATTTTTCCTCTGCCTCTTTATTTCCAGGGTTTCTGTCTGGATGATATTTTATAGCAAGTTTTCTATATGCTTTTTTAATTTCATCAGCAGAAGCACCTTTTTGTACGCCTAATACTTCGTAATAATCACGTTTTGCAGCCATTTTTCTAAACCTTTTAAAAAGAACAAATCAGCCCTGTCAAAACGGCACCGGCTGATTCATTTTTGAGCTGTCTACTTAATATTGTTTTAACAGCCTTATTTTGCAAGAAGGCTTCAAAAACTAAAAGTCTTCAAAGCCTCCATTCATTTTATTTTTTATTTGTCGTCGTGAACTTCGTAAGCCACATCGTCAGCAGTTCCCTTATCAAAACCGCTATTGTTTGCACCAGCATCTCCACTAGCATTTGCACCCGCGCCGCTTCCTGGATTAGCGCCGGCAGAACCCTGAGTACCGCCCGCACCCTGCTGCTTGTAAACTTCCTCAGCAATTTTGTAAGAAGCCTGCTTCAAAGCCTCGGTCTTTGACTTGATTTCTTCGGTATTTCCGCCTTCAACAGCTTTTTTAAGCTCAGCAACAGCGTCTTCAACTTTCTGCTTTTCAGCGCCGTCTACCTTGTCGCCCAAATCTTTGAGTGTCTTTTCAGTAGCGTAAACCAAGCTGTCAGCCTCGTTTTTAACGTCAACTGCCTCGCGCTGCTTTTTATCTTCATCTGCATGAGCCTCTGCATCTTTTACCATGCGGTCGATTTCTTCCTTGCTCAATCCTGAAGAAGAAGTGATCTGAATATGCTGCTCCTTGCCTGTTCCCATATCCTTTGCAGAAACGTGAACAATG
>NZ_DLLH01000048.1:6770-14076 GCF_002476655.1 Treponema sp. UBA7567 | reverse complement strand
ACAGCAGAAAAAGCTTGGAAATTCTGTTGACTGGAGCCGCGGGCGTTTCACTTATGATGATGGGCTTTCAAAGGCTGTGCGCGATGTTTTCGTTACTTTGTATGAGCGCGGCTTGATGTATAAAGGCCAGTATCTCGTGAACTGGTGTCCTCGCTGCGGAACGGCTCTTGCCGATGACGAAGTTGAGCATGAAGACACTGCTGGCGCAATGTATCATATTTATTACAATTACGCTGACGGCTCTGGAAGAATCGAGGTCGCAACAACCCNNAGATGCGGCTGTCGCGGTGAACCCAAGCGATGAGCGTTACAAGGATCTCGTTGGAAAAAAAGTTCTTCTTCCTTTAATCAACAAGGAAATTCCGATTATCGCCGATGCTTATGTTGACAAGGAATTTGGAACTGGAATGGTGAAAATCACTCCTGCGCACGACCCTAACGACTGGGAAGTCGGAAAACGGCACAATCTTGAAATCATAAATCTTTTGAATCCTGACGGAACTCTCAACAATAATGTTCCTGAAAAATACCGCGGACTAAAGCCTGATGCGGCGCGGAAACTTGTTATTGCGGACTTGACCGAAAGCGGAAATTTCAAGGGCGAGGAGAAAATGACCCACTCTGTTGGACACTGCTACCGCTGCCACACCGTTGTTGAGCCTTATCTTTCTTACCAGTGGTTCGTAAAGATGAAGCCTCTTGCTGAAAAGGCTTTGAAGGCATGGAAAGACGGAGAAGTTGTTTTCTTCCCGAAAAAATGGGAAAATACTTATACTCATTGGCTTGAAAATATCCGGGACTGGTGCGTGAGCCGCCAAATCTGGTGGGGACACAGAATTCCTGTCTGGTACTGCGACTGCGGCGAGACAATCGTAAGCCGTGAAGATCCGGAAAAATGCCCGAAATGCGGCGCGGATTCTTCTCATCTGAAGCAAGACCCTGATGTTCTTGACACTTGGTTCTCTTCTTGGCTTTGGCCGTTCTCAACTTTGGGCTGGCCTGAAAACACTGAGGACTTGAAGAAATTCTATCCGACAACTGCTCTTGTTACCGCTTATGATATTATTTTCTTCTGGGTCAGCCGGATGATTATGGCAGGTCTTGAATTCACTGGAAAAGCTCCGTTCCACGACATTTATATTCACGGTCTTGTGCGCGACAAGCAGGGAAGAAAAATGTCTAAGTCGCTTGGAAACGGTATCGACCCGCTTGAAATTATCGACCAGTACGGCGCGGACGCTCTTAAATTCACTTTGACTTATCTTGCGGCCCAGGGACAGGATATTTTGATTGACAACGACTCGTTCAAATTCGGCTCTAAATTCTGCAACAAAGTCTGGAACGCAAGCCGATACATTCTCGGAAATCTTGAGGGAAGAAATCTCGTTCCTGTAAAAGATGAGGAGCTGACCGAGCTTGACAAATGGATTTACACAGAATTGAACGAAGCGGCGAAAAATGCGCGCGCGGCTCTTGATTCTTACCGTTACAACGATGCGGCAAGCGCGGCTTACGAATATTTCTGGAACAATTTCTGCGACTGGTACGTTGAGGCGACAAAACTCGTGTTCTGGCACGGAACTGAAGAAGAAAAGGACAGGCAAATTTCTGTCTTGCTCAATGTTCTTGAGGAATCTTTGAGGCTTTTGCATCCGTTCATTCCGTTTGTTACGGAAGAGATTTACTCAAAACTTCCGCGGAAGGAAATCAATGCGAACCGCGCAAAAACAGAAAGCAACAAGATTCTTCCGTCTGAAACTTACGACGGGCTTTTGGTTTCCGCTCCTTATCCTGAATTCAAGTCTGAGCGCAATGACGAGAAAATCACTGCGCGTTTCAACGCTCTTAAAGACGTAGTCAGAAGCGTGCGCGGTCTTAGAAACGAGTGCGGCGTAAATCCTGCGGACAAAATCAATCTTGCATTGCTTGTTGTGAAAGGAAGCGCGGCGGAAGTCTGCAAAGAAAAAGCCGATATGATTCAGCTTCTTGCTGGTCTTTCAAAAATCGAATTCGTCGAGGAAAAGCCTGCTAAGTCAATCGGAACTGTAGGAACTGGATTTGAGGCGTTCATTCTTCTTGACGGCAACATCAACAAGGAACAGCTTTTAAAGCATTTCAACAAGGACTTGGAGACTGGCAGGAAAGATGCTGAAAGAATCGAGTTCAAGCTCAACGGAAAATTCGGGCAGCACGCTCCGGCGGAAGTTGTTCAGGCTGAGCGCGACAAGCTTGTTGAAATCAAGAGGCGCATCGAGAAACTTGAATCTTACGTTGCTGCGCTGAATTAGTTTGACGAGTCGGCTTTTGTGCCGGATAATGGTCAGCACAAAATTGTCAGGAAGAACAGGGGGCGAGACATGGGAATAAAATATGAGATGAAAACTGAGAAGCCTGAAAAAATGGGCAACAAGGAAGCTCAGGAGCTTAAGAACATTGTCTTGGCTCCTTATATGCAGCTTGCCACGGGGCTTATCGGAAAAGCGCGGCACGCTGGCGGAAATATGTTCCGTCATCAGATGGACACGCTTGCGATTCTTATTGACTATGGCTACATCGACTCTGTTCTTTTAAAGGCGAGCGTTGTTCACGACACTGTTGAGGATATAAAGGATTTTGATAAAGATTTAATCCTCAATGCCGATTCCGAGGGCGAGGATGTTCTTAAGCTTGTTCTTGAGGTTACAAGGCGCGAGGACGAAAGCAAGAAGCAGTTTTTGCAGCGGATTCTCGACAGCGGAAGCCAGAAGGCGAAAATTTTAAAGTGCGCGGATAGAATCTCTAATATGATTTCTCTCGGCTATGTTACCGACCCGCACTTTATCGAGCGCTACTGCGACGAGACCGAGTTTTTCCTTCTTCCGATGGCGCTTGAAATCGACTTCAATATGTACCACGAGCTTATAAATCTGATAATGACGCGCAGGCGTTATCTTGAGGACGGAGGATATTTCGACAGCCGCCACAAAGAGTCTGACAGCGATAAAAAATAATTCGCCTTAGTTTATTCTATAATCCTGAAAATTTTGCGGCGAGAACCTGTTTTTGCAAATATGCAGGTCTCGCTCTTTTTTGCAATATTAAGTTTTCCGTGGTAAAATTACATAAATCTCTAAAGAGCTTTTTGTTTGATTGTTGCTTTTGAGTTTTTTTTGATTTTATTTAATGGAGAAAATTATGGTAAAATATACCTTCCGTGAGCTTCCAAAAAATCTTCCTTTAATGCTGAAGGCGCAGACTGAAAAAGTTCCTGATACATTTCTTCAGGCTTCAAAAAATAAAGACGGCAAATATGAATATTTTACATTTGCTTCTGTTTATGATGATTTTGTCGCCCTTGCTTTTCAGTTTAAAAAGCTTGGCATTGAAAAAGGCTCCAATGTTGCATTGATTTCTGACAATCGCCGCGAATGGCTTTTGACAGATTATGCTTTGCTTTCTATCGGTGCGGCAGATGTTCCTCGTGGCTGCGACAGCATGGGAAACGAAATTCGCTTTATAATTTCTTATGCAGACTGTAAAGTTGGCTTTTTTGAAACCGGACATCAGCTCGAAAAGGTTTTGGAAAAAATCGATGAAGTGCCTCTCTTAAAAACTGTTGTAATTTACGAACCGGTTGCGCAAGAAATTGAAAAAAAAGCAGCCGATTGCGGTCTTAAGCTAATTCATTTTAACGAATTGTTTGAAAAAGCGCGGAATGAATATGCAGAAAAAAAAGAAATGATAAAAGCTGAAATTGAGTCTGGCATGGAAAAAATTGAGCCGAATGATACTGCCACGATTATTTTTACTTCCGGCACAACAGGAACTCCAAAAGGCGTAATGCTTACTCATGACAATTATATTTATCAGCTTTCTGTAATCCACAACTTTTTGCCTTCTAATCCTGGATTTATGTGGCTGAGCGTTCTTCCTGTATGGCACAGTTTTGAGCGTTTGATTCAGTATGCTGCTCCAGTTTTTTGCAACGGAATTGCCTACTCTAAGCCTATTGGACAGATTTTGCTTGCAGACATGGCGGTTATAAAGCCTCAGTGGATGTGCGGTGTTCCGCGTTTATGGGAATCTCTTGCAAAAGCTGTTCAAAAAGCCATGAAGAAGAAAGGCGGAGCCGCACTTGTTCTTTTTAATTTTTTTGTAAAAGTTGGCGGTGCCTATGCTGATCAGAAAGATAAGGTTTGCGGCCTTGTATGCCAGCTTTATAAAAAACGTAGCCGGGTTTTGGATTTTTTAGCGGGAATTGTTCCCATGTGTCTTTTATGGCCATTGAAAAAACTCGGAGATTTGCTCGTATTTAAAAAACTCCAGGCAAAATTTGGCGGAAATCTGCATGTTGCAATTAGCGGCGGCGGAGCGCTTCCACACGAAATTGACAATTTTTACAGGGCCGTAGGATTGAACCTTTTGGAAGGTTATGGCCTTACTGAAACCGCGCCTGTTATTTCGTTTAGAAATCCTCATGAGCCTCGTCCTGGCTGCGTAGGTGCTATTTTTCCTACTGTCGAATTAAAAATCTGCAAGGAAGAGAATGGTGTTGCCGTAAATGGCGAAGATATTGGACCGGGAAAAATGGGATTGATTTTCGTAAAAAGCCGGCAGGTTATGAAAGGCTATTACAAGCGTCCAGATTTGACCGCAAAAGTGATTGATAAAGACGGCTGGTTTAATACAGGCGACCTTGGCGTACGCACTTTTGACAACGAATTGAAAATTACAGGCCGCGCAAAAGATACAATTGTCTTGCTTGGCGGTGAAAATGTCGAGCCTGCTGTGCTCGAATCGGAGCTGTTGACAAACGACCTGATAGAAAGCGCAATGGTTGTTGGACAAGATGAACGGAGCCTTGGAGCGCTCATTGTGCCTTCTAAGGAAAATACCGAGGATTTTGCAAAAGAAAATAATATTGAATATGAATCTTATGAAGAACTTTTAAAGAACAATTTTATAATTCAGGCTTTTGATAAAATCATAAAGAATTCAATTTCTACGGCAAAAGGCTTTCGTGCTTGCGAAAAAATTGGAAAATTTGCATTGATTCCAAAAAGTTTTGAAGTTGGTGTTGAGCTGAGCGCAAAGCAGGAAATGATGCGTTATAAAATTGCTGAGGAATATAAAGACTTGATTAAAACTCTTTTTTAGTTTTGATGGTTCTGATATAAAAGCCGGAACGGCCAATTTATTATAATTTTTTTATAGACTATTTGCTTGAAATTCAGTATTTTAAATATAGTAAATTTAAATTTATTTTTTAAGGAGAATAAAAACATGGCAGTTAAAGTTGCTATTAACGGTTTTGGACGTATCGGACGCTTGGCATTCCGCCAGATGTTTGCTGCAGATGGATATGAAGTTGTAGCTATCAACGACCTTACAAGCCCAAAAATGCTTGCTCACCTTTTGAAGTATGATACAGCGCAGGGTGGATATGCTGGAAGAATCGGCGAGAACAAACACACAGTTTCTTATATAGATGACGTTCTTGCCGAAGACGGAAAAACTGTAACAAAACCAGGTGCTATCGTTGTAGACGGAAAAACAATTACAATCTACAAGGAAGCAAATGCTGCTAACCTTCCATGGAAAGCTCTCGATGTAGACGTCGTTCTCGAATGTACAGGTTTCTATGTTTCAAAGGCTAAATCGCAGGCTCACATTGATGCAGGCGCTAAAAAAGTTGTAATTTCTGCTCCAGCAGGAAACGACCTTCCAACAATCGTTTACAATGTAAACCACAAAACTCTTACAAAGAACGACAATATCATTTCTGCCGCTTCTTGCACAACAAACTGCTTGGCTCCAATGGCTAAAGCTTTGAATGACTTTGCTCCAATCCAGAGCGGAATCATGTCTACAATCCATGCTTACACTGGCGACCAGATGATTCTTGACGGTCCGCAGCGCAAAGGCGACCTCCGCCGTTCACGCGCAGGTGCTCAGAATATCGTTCCTAACTCAACAGGCGCTGCAAAGGCTATCGGTCTTGTAATTCCTGAATTGAACGGAAAATTGATTGGTTCAGCTCAGCGTGTTCCAGTTCCAACAGGATCTACAACAATCTTGACTGCTGTAATCAAGACAAACAAAGAAGTTACAAAAGAAACTATCAACGCAGCTATGAAAGCAGAAGCAACAGAATCTTTCGGATACAACGAAGATCAGATTGTTTCTTCAGATGTAATCGGAATGCGCTTCGGCTCTCTCTTCGATGCTACACAGACTATGGTTTCTAAGATTTCTGACGATACATACCAGGTACAGGTTGTTTCTTGGTATGACAACGAGAACTCTTACACATCACAGATGGTAAGAACAATCAAATACTTTGCAGAAAACTGCTAATTTGTAAGTTGATTGCTTGATAAAAGACGCCCTAAGGCGTCTTTTTTTATGTCCAAATCTTCATTTTTTTTAGTTTTTCAAAAAATTGCAATTTGTAGTGGCTGTATATATAATGGTTTTATGAAAATTTTAATTAGACCACATGATATTGGAAAAGGATCTGCTGAGTTTTTAGGACAAAAAGCCCATGAATGGGGATTTGACGGAGTTCAGCTTGCAATTGCAAAGGCGATTGAGGGACAAACCGGTAATCCTGGCACTTTGACGGACAGTGTTGTTTCTGAAATCCGCAGAGGTTTTAATTCTAACGGCGTTGAAATTCCGCTCTTGGGCGCATATTTTAATCCTGTTCACTCTAATAAAGAAAAAGTAAGACTTGGAGCGGAAAAATATGCCGACCATTTGCGTCATGCTGCTGAATTTGGGGCAAAATTTGTCGCTTCGGAGACCGGCTCTTACAATGACGACAAATGGACTTACAATCCAAAAAATCAGACTGAGGAGGCTTTTGCGGAAGTAAAGTCGATTTTTGCGCCTATGCCGGAGACTGCAAAAAAAAGCGGCGTCTGCATGGCTTTGGAAGGGGCATGGGGACACTGTATGTATTGTCCGGAGCGGCTTAAGCGCCTTGCCGATGAAATTGATCCAGGACAGGAAAATTTCCGTTTTATTGTTGATATTTACAATTACCTTTACATTGGAAACCACGAAAAACGTGCCGAAATTTTTGAAAAGTGTCTGGAACTCTTCAAAGGAAAAATCTGCGGTTTTCATTTAAAAGATTATGTTGTAAAAGACGGCGAGCTTGAAATTGCTCCTTTGGGACAGGGAATTATGGGCTGGAAAGAATTTTTGCCTGTAATAGTGAAGAAAGAGCCGGACGCGTATCTTATCTTTGAAGGTGTAAAAAATGTTCCTGACTCGCTTGCGTTTGTGCGTTCAATTGTAGGTTAATACGGTTGTGGCAGGG
>NZ_DLLH01000048.1:5582-6586 GCF_002476655.1 Treponema sp. UBA7567 | reverse complement strand
AAGCCGCGGAGCGGTTCGGACGTGCGACTGCACGGCTGAACGGAAAAATTGCCTGGCAATTTTATAACGCGAAAGCCCGGCTGCCGCGGTTTTGCCGCGGCAGTGCCACCCGAATAAATTTATATTGCTATATCTTCGAGTTTTGCTGTAATTCCTGTCTGTTCAAGCGCAGAGCGGATTTTTCCTGCGATTCCGTCTGAAATAAAAAGGCCTTCCTTTGTCTGGCGTTCGTGATTGTTGTATTCGATTTCTCCGGGAACAAAAATTTCCTTAACACCTTCGCGTTTTTGAGAGCTTTTTATGCGCTCGATTGTGATGTCGATATTTTGCTTAAAGCTTTCGATGTTCGTAAAACGGGAAATGTCGATTGCTGCAAAGTTGTAGCCTATTTTGTCGGTACATTCGGCAGTTGTGTCGCCTTGGCCGTCCAAAACTGAAGTTCCGCTCAAAAGTGTTGTCATTATAAAGACGATTAAATCAAGTCCGTAGCCTTTGTAGCCTCCGAACGGCAGCTGAGGCCCGCCTCCTGTAATTACGTCCGCCGGGTTCGTCGTTGTTTTTCCGTCTTTTGTCAAAGCCCAGTCGTCAGGAATTGATTTTCCTTCTGTGTAGGCGAAAAATATTTTGTTGAAGGCGACGTTGCTTGTCGCGGCGTCAAAAACTATTGGCCGTTTTTTTCCTGCCGGAACTGCAACGCAAATTGGATTTGTTCCCAAAACCTTGTCGTAGCCGCCGAATGGAGCGACTGCAAGTCCTGTCGAAGTAAATGCCATTCCAATCATATTTTCCGGCAGGGCGTCCATGGCGTAGTAGGCGGCAAAGCCAAAATGTGTGGCGTTGCGGACTGTTGTGATTGCGACTCCGTTCTTTTTTGCCTTTTCAATTGTTTTTGCCATTGCGATTTTTCCGGCGACAGAACCTGGAGCGTGGTCTGCGTCAAAAACTGTAGTTCCAGGTCCTTCTTGAACGATTTTTATTTGCGAATGAGGATTTATTTTTTTTGC
>NZ_DLLH01000048.1:4481-5527 GCF_002476655.1 Treponema sp. UBA7567 | reverse complement strand
TTGCGAATGGATTCCGCGCATTTCTGCCTGGACAAGGTTGTCTGCCACAGTGTCGGCTTCTTCTTTTTTTAAGCCTGATTTTTGAAAAATTAAAGATTCAAGCTCCAGCATTTTTTTTGGATCTACGGTAAGGCTCATAATTCCTCCAGATTTTTGAATTACGCTGAGGCGGCTTTTTACTGCAGAACTGTAAAATTGCTGTTTTTTGAGCCGGAACAGTGTATTTTGTGAGTTCGACTTTATCACCAATTAAAAAAAATGAAAAGAAACAAAATATTTTTTTACGGATTTTTTTTACAGGCTATTTATTTTCTTTTTTATGCCGGATTTTCTCAATTTTCTGATGAATTGAAAATAAAAACTCAGCCGTGGCAGGTCCTTCCGCCCCATTCTTTTGAGTGTGCGCGCTCGTGTGCGATTGTTGCGTCAAAATCTGCTTCCGGCTCGCAGTTTTCTTCTACGTAGCGGGCGGTTTTTTCAAGGCGGGCCAGACATTCGCTTTTTTCTGAATAGCCCATTTTGCTTTCTTCTATTGATTCTCCTAGAATGCGGATGCTTTCGTCGTAAATTTTTGTAGTGACGGGAAAAGGATGGCCGTCTTTTCCGCCATGCGCAAAACTAAATCTTGCCGGATCTGTAAAACGGCTTGGAGTTCCATAGATTACTTCGCTTACAAGAGTAAGGCTCTGCAAAGTTCTAGGACCAAGTCCAGGCGTTAAGAGAAGGCTTTCAAAATCTGCATTTTCGCTTTCGTAGGCTGTAGCAAGAACTGCTCCGAGCCGTTTTAAATCTACATCTTCCGCGCGGATTTCGTGATGAGATGGCATAACGAGGTTTCTGTCGTTTTTTATGAGAATTTGCGTTTTTTGCCATTCGTTGGAAAGATTATTCCGACTTGAAGGCGGATTTTTATTTTTTTCTGCATCATCAAAAAGTTCAAGCTGAAGGCTTTCGCCGCCGCCCATTTTTTTTACTTCGCGAATTATGCGGTCTGGATTTTCATGCGTCAGGCTTAAAATTTTGGAGCGTGTTGAAGAAGCGTTTAC
>NZ_DLLH01000048.1:3176-4449 GCF_002476655.1 Treponema sp. UBA7567 | reverse complement strand
CCATACGCCAGTATGAGGATTTTCGACAAAGCTTCTGAGTTTTTCCGATGACCAGTGGTAGCGCCGCGCTTTTTTTTCGCTTGCGTTCATTCCTTGCTGCACTACTGTCCAGTCTCCCTGGTCGCTTAAAATAAAATTATGCTGGTAAAGCTGAAAACCGTCCTGCAGGGCAGTTCCGTCGACTTTTGCGGCAAGCCGGGAGCAGTTTATGAGCTTGTTTCCGTCCATTCCAGTCATGTCGGCAAGAATTTGAAGCTCTTCCGGCGTGCGCCTGCTGTATTTTCCTCTTCCGCCGCAGACGACAATTCCAAGCTCTTTTGCGCGCCTGTTTAGCCCTCGTTTTAAGGCATACATTACGCTTGTTGTGATTCCGGAAGAGTGCCAGTCCATTCCCAAAACGGCGCCCAGACTCTGAAACCACAGCGGATCGCTCAAACGGATTAAAACTTCTTTTTTCCCATATTTTAAGACAAGGGCTTCTATAATCAGCGTGCCGAGCCTCATCATTCTGTCGGCAAGCCATTTTGGAACAGTTCCCGTGTGCAGCGGTAAATCCGCATATCCTGAACGCTTTATCATAAAATTAACTGTTTATATAAAAACAAGCAAAAATAAAACTCAAAAAAGATTTTTCGTAAAAAAGTCTAGCATAAAAACTAAAAACTGTCAGATTTTTTTATTTTTTTTGTATAGAATTATTTTATGCTAAAAATACTATTTGTTTGCCACGGAAATATCTGCCGCTCGCCAATGGCAGAAATGCTTATGAAAAATCTTGTAAAAAATTCCGGACTTGAAAAAGAATTTTTTATCGAAAGCGCGGCCTGCCGCACAGACGAAATCGGAAGCCCGATTCACCGCGGAATAGTCTTAAAATTAAAAGAAAAAAATGTTCCTTTTACGGATCATCGCGCCCGGCTTATAACGCGGGAAGATTACGCTTTTTATGACTTGATAATCGCAATGGACGAAGAAAATATGCGCGACCTTGCGCGGAAATTTGCAGGCGACAAAGAAAAAAAATGCCATAAGCTGCTTGAATATGCCGGACTGTCCCGCGACGTAGCAGATCCCTGGTATACAGGAAATTTCGACGCCACTTGGAACGACATAGAAAAAGGCTGCAAAGCGCTGCTATCTTCGCTAAAAGCTTAAGAATCCGCGCAATAATAAAAAAGCGCAAAAGCGCACGCAATAAAAATTTGCAAGATATTCCCCTCATTTTTAGAAAGCGTTTACAACAAATATAAGCGGATTATTTTTGAACTAAAAC
>NZ_DLLH01000048.1:0-3124 GCF_002476655.1 Treponema sp. UBA7567 | reverse complement strand
AAAAAAGGGAAAGCGACACCTTAAAAAGGTTTCTCTTTCCCTTTCAATCCTTTTCTCTTCCAAAGCGGAAGGGTGGAGTTAGAAGTTTTTATCTTACGTTGTCTATTTCATTTTCCCAAACAATTTTGGTAGAACCATCAGCAGAAACAGCAGACTTCAGATATGAATCTTTAGGGAAATTCCATGTTCCCTTCAAAGTTGCATTTTTTGAAACCATAGCATATCTGCCAAGTTTTGCTTCCTGAACTGCAAAATCAGAAAAATCAGTACCCGATGCCTTTGAAATAACTTTGGAAGTTCCAGCTGATGAACTTGACGAGGCTTTCAATGTTATTTTATAAGCTCCATCAGCGATTTTCTTTACTTTTGAGCCATCATCATCAGTAATCTCTGTAACAGTATTTTCTTTTGCATCTGCAACCGTAGTAATCTCAGAATCTCCTGAAAGAACTGCAAGGTCAATATAAACTTTCAAAATTCCATCGGAATATGTATATGAACCCGTCGGAATATCAGTCCAGCCGTCAACAACAGAACATTCTTTTGCAGAGTTTGCTACGACAGTCTTTCCTGTTGTTCTTGACCAGCTAACAGCTTCTGCTTCGCTCACATCAAAATCGCCAGCATCTGTTGTAAAATCAGACGAAAGAACATTTTTGTAATATGAAATGAAATAAAGAGGTCTCTTTGTAGTATTACTATTTGTAGTTCCGTATTTTACTCCAACACAAACAAATGAGTAAGGTTTTTCTGTAGTTCCCTTTCCAATCTGATTAAAGATGTATCCCATCGTATATGCTCCATCAGATTTTGATGTATCGATAGAAATCTCACAATCTGCTGCAAGATGCTTTGTCGCAGTAGAGACATAACCGCGCGCATAATATGCAGAAGAGCCGTCATTTGTAAATCCATCTTCTGAAACTTTTTCGATAATACCAAGTTCATCTTCCTCTTCTTTGCACGACACAAAACCAAACATAAGCGCAGCCATCACTGCGCTACCAAAAAGGACCTTTGAAAGTTTCATATTTAATCTCCTTGAAACCGCCTTTTGCAAGGCTTTTTATTTTCTTATATTCTAACGCAACTTTTTCAAAATTACAGCCAATATAAGAATTATATAATGGATTATAAAGCAAAGATTTTTTTAGTCAATAAACGTTGAAATAATCTTGAGCCTTTTTATTTATTTTCAAGAAATCCTTTATGCGGCAATTTTTAAACAAAATGCGCCATTCTAAATTTTTGTTCAATAAACTTAGCTGACTGATTTTTAGAGAAGACTACGAGGCTGTCACATTGTCTAGATTATGACAATTGCTAGCATTGTCAAGGTGTTGCCGCATAAGCTATATTGCGACACCTGCTAACATTGTCAGTAGCCGACGCATAAGCTATATTGCGACACCTGCTAGCATTGTCAGGTGTCGCCGCATAAGCTATATTGCGACACTTGCTAGTATTGTAAGGTGTCACCGTGTAGTCTAGATTGCGGCAACTGCATGCCTGCTGTTGAATATCTTCCATAATTTACGGCTTTTGTCCGTGCCGGAAGTTTCAGGCAAAGAATCCTGTTCAGAATTAAAAGCGTTGTTACATTCGAAAAAACAATATAATTCACTGATAGATTCCGTTTTTCCACTTTTCGCCTCTGCGTTTTTCAGGCTTGAATCTGCCTGTATAGGCAAGGTAGCGGTAGAGGGTGCCTGCCGAGACTCCGACTTCACGCGCGATTTTCTGCTTTGAAGTTCCGTTTTTCAAAAGACTGTCGATTTTTAGGCTTTGCGATTCGCACTTTTTGTTTAACTCCCCGCGTATTCCTTTCTTGCGCCCCAGATGTTTTCCGGAGGCCTTTCTTGCGGCTAGAGCTTCCTTTGTCCTCTGGCTTATCAGGTTTCTTTCGATTTCCGCAGAAAGCCCGAACGCGAACGCCAGCACTTTTGACTGAATTCCGTTGTCCAGCGTGAAATTCTCCTTTATTGTCCTAAGACTGCATTTTTTGGTAATGCAGATGTTCAGAATTTCCATAATCATAAACAGATTTCGCCCAAGCCTTGAAAGCTCCGCGCAGATTATCGTGTCGTCCTCGCTGATTTTTGAAAGAAGCTCGCCGAGCCGCCGTTTTGTGTAGCTTTTTGTTCCGCTGATTGTCTCTTCAATCCAGCCGTCTATTCTGATTCTGTTTGCCTCGCACCATCTTGAAATCTCAAAGCGCTGGTTTTCAACCGTCTGCCTGTCCGTGCTCACGCGGATATATCCGTAGTTCATAAATTTCCTCCTGCCGATTTTGGCATAGAATTTCTATCATAGAACTTTGGAGCCTAAAAATAGAGTGTTGTTTTAACGTCCTTTTTGGTAGCGCAGTGATGGCTGCGCTTGTGTTTGGTTTTGTGTCGTGCGCGGCAGAAGATGATGACGATGAAAAAGAAGCTATTACTGGTAGTAATAACGATTACTCAATCAGTTTTACCAATGAAGACGATGGAATGTACCGCGCATATCATTCTACATTTAACAAGCATCTTGGAGGGCTTTGTCAGATTACTCTTGACAAGGATTCCACAGGAGAAGGCTCAATAGGCTACATTTTTGACTTGGAATCTAATCCTAGCCGCGCGACTAAAGATGCTCGAACTCTTTGTATCGTAGGTTTTAACCTTGCTACAAAAGGTGTTGCCAAGCCTTATGTATCGCATTACACAAATGTAACTGATATTCAGGCAGACAATTTTGGAACAAAACTTTCTGATAATCCAGCAGTAGAAACCGAATATCTAAAACTTGGGGATTCGTCTATCACCCTTTCTGACTGCGAAGTTGATGGAAAATATGTTCTTACTGTTGATGTGAACGGCAAGGATAACGAGGATTATGTTGTAAGAATTTATAAAGGAAAAGTTGAGAAAGCTTCCCTTGCAACAGCGAAAACAGCTGTTGACCCTATAACAATTCCAAAAGAAGACCTTTATCCAACCACAAAAAGAATTGAGCAGAAAGCTGCCGCTGTATATGTAAATGTTTATGCTAAAAAAACAATGAAAGCTACTTGGCACTATGCAGATACATATGCTGAAGCAGAAGTTGTTGAAGAATAGTTTTTCTAAATAGCCCAAACTTCGAG
>NZ_DLLH01000041.1:3080-15313 GCF_002476655.1 Treponema sp. UBA7567 | reverse complement strand
GACAACGGCTGTTTCACAAACGGAATCTTCCCCCAGCCATTTTTTTGAAGAAGCTGATGTATACGAAATTTCTGCAAAATACAAAGTTTCTGTTGCCAGCACAAAATTAGGAAAAGCCGCTCTTGAAAAAAGCCCTTCGCTTTCAGAAAAATCAGAAGAAACGGTTATTATGCATTTGTTATTTTGCATAGCAGTTTTATCAGTTTTATTTTCTTCAAAAGAAAGAAAATTGCTGCAACTGTTCAAAACTAAAAGAACTGCCAAAATCAAAAAAATCGTCCAATTTTTCACAATATTTTTATTTATCTTCTTTATTTTCATTTTTTCCTCTCAAAATTGCAAATTTTAAAAATCCGGTTCTAAAAACCAATAGTTAAATTTCCAGAAGAATCTGCCTTCCATTTCTTGAGTCCGGAATCAGAGCTTGCGGAAACATAAGCGTTCAGCATATCAATCAGAGTGCCGCTGTATGCGAGTGTCTGCGCACTCTTGCATTCCGATGTAGTTCCGGCGGCAACAGAAGAAGTCGGACTATTTGTGTCAAAGTAGCCGCAGCCGGTGATTTTTTCAGGATAGGCGATGCAGATTTTTCCATAACCGCCGCTTTCCTTGTTTATATACGCAACCTGATTTACGGCAGTTCCGCCACGGTCTATGCAGTCCTTGAGCCAGTAGCAGTTTGCGATTGAGCCTTCTGTATATGCGGAAATCGCGCCGGAGATATTGCTCAAATACGTTGAGCTGTCAGTAACTTTTTTAGTTGTGATTTTTCCTGTATAGACACAGTTTTCTATTGAGCCGCTGTTCACTGCGGCGATTCCAGAAGATTTTCCATAGTCATCTGCCCAATTCGAAGCATCACATTTCATGGTAATGTCGCCTGCAACAAGACAGTTTACAATTTTTCCTGAAGAGGAATTTTCACGTGCTATGCCGGCAATTTCCGCCACAGACCAGGAAGTTACACTTGCCTTGACAACGCAGTTTTTTATGGTTCCGTTGTTCACTGAGCAGATGACACCTCCTCTGCTCAGATTCAAAGACTGCTTAGAGCCGACCTGACCGGTGGAAGAATACTGCATTATCGTCAAATTCATTATTGTTCCGTCATTCTGCCAGAAAAGTCCCATCGGCTGCGGATCTGTCGGTGTGATTGCAAGGGTTATTGAATGTCCGTCTCCGTCAAAAACACCCTTAAATGCGTTTCCTTGTATATCTCCAGTGCTGTCAGCTTTTGTCACGCCCATGCAGTAAAAATCCGCGCAGCCGCTCATATCCAAATCATCCGCAAGCGTAATCGTAATTCCTTCCATGTCGCTTCCGGCTTTTACCCATTCAGCAAGCTTTGTCATGTCGGAAGAAGAGACCGCCGTAAGTTTTGGGAAATCACCTGCGGATGGCGCAGAAGAAAAATTTGAAATTGCAATACTTTCTGAAACTATTATATTCGTTTCCGCATCGTAGAAATATCCGCCAACTTCTGCGGTCGCAATCACGGTGTATTTTCCTTCCGGAATCCAGGACGGAAGCAGTCCGCCTTGCAGAACTGCAACCTTATTCTTGTTCTGATAAAGCGCAAATTCAACGGAGTCCGGCGTAACGGAATTGCCGTCGGAATCTGTCACGGCAAGCGAAATTCTGTTGTCCGCTTTTGCTGAGCTAAATAATACAGGCGAAAGCGCAAGCGTGTATTCAGGCTGCTCAAAAGTTGGATTTACAGAAACGCCGGCAAGGTCAAGAACGCCTTTTGTTGCATCTGTGGAAGAAGGCACAATGCACAAAACTTTTTTATCGGCAGTTTTATTTTGCACGGAGAATTTTGAACAAATTAAGCTAGAAAGAAGTGTTCCGTCAGCAGAATAAATAACTTCTGTTCCAACATTCCATTCCTCTATTTCCGTTTTTCCAGAGAGTTTTATAGATTTTTCAGAAGCAAGATTTTTTATTCCGATTGCTAATCCTGCGGAAATTTTTATTGAATTTTCAATTGAAATCGCCCCTTCAAGAGTCAAGTTTCCGTCATTGTAATTTATATTGCCGTTGACTGTGCAGTTTCTCAAGCTAAGATTTCCGTCGCAATAAATTCCGCCGCCTGATGAATCAAGAGAGCCGCCTGTAACCGTAATATTTTCAAAAGCGACTTTTGCATTTGCTCCGATGTAAAAAGCACGCCAGCCAGCAGAGCCTGCATTTTGTCCGGCATCAACCACGGATTTTTCAGACGAAAGGCTTTTTATCGTAAGATTTAGCGTTGAAGCTAGAGAAATATTCACAAAACTGCTGTTGTTTTCCGAATAGTTTCTATTGCTGTCCGCCGTTACCGTTCCGTCAACGTAAATCGTATATGCAGTTGCTCCGTCGTTTATTGCGCTAATTTTATCCACCGCAGCCTGCACTGTCGCCAAAGGCGCAAAATAAGTTCCTGCGTTGCTGTCGTCTGCCGACGCAACCGGCGAATAAGTCGCTTCACTTTCGCCTTGCACAAAAAATGTGCTCATCTTGAAACTTTCAACCGCAGATTTTGAAAGGAAAAATTTTCCGCCGTTGATATAAACAGAATTTCCATTCCAAGTGTCAGTCGTAAGATTATTGAAGACATTCACAACTTCCTGCGCAGTGTACAAAAGCTCGCCAGAACCGCTATCTTCTGAATAAAATTTAAGCGACAAAAGATAAACGCCGGAAGAAATCTCAGATTTTTCAATTTTTGCGGCATTGCCAGAAAAATTCAGTCTTTCTGAATAAACAGAACCGCCTTCATCATTTTTTACAAGCTCTGCCAAAACGCTTTTTATTCCAGAGCCATCTTCAGCTTCAACCAAAAGAGAAATATTTCCTTTTCCATCAGTCTGAGGCAGCATTTTAATAGAAATTCCGCTTTTCACAGAATTTTCGTCCTCAACAGAAACGCTCACGCTTCCTTTTAATACTGAAACAGTTTTTTCCGAATCAGAAAAACCTTCCGCCATGATATTCCACGTGCCTTTTGAAAGTTTTATGGAAAAAGCAGAGCCGTCAACTTCCGCTGTGTACGATTTTTCAGAATTTCCTGCGTTTTTTGCGATTACAGCATAAAAAATTGCGCCGGGAATTTCTGCCGAAACGCTTCTAGCCTGATTCGTGTTTTCAAAAATCTTTGGGGACGAGCCATTTACAAAAAAAGCTCCTTTCAGTTCATAAAGTTTTTCATCATTTTTCGGCTCATAATTATCAGAAGAAGTAAAATTTTCACAGGCAAAAAAGAATATTGAACAAAAAATGCACATCAAACTCAAAAAAACAAATTTCACTCTATTAAAAAACGCATTTTTCATAATTTTCTCCACGCAATTTATTTTGTAAGTTCAACATCAAGCACAGAACTGTAAGCCGAGCCATTAAATTCAACGCTAACAAAAAGCTGATAAGAATCCAAAGGCCAGTTTTCGCCGGTTTCTATGCTGTTTTCCGAACTTGAAACGCCAGTGAATGTTCCGTGGTTGAAAAATTTCAAGCTCCAGTTTGTAAAATCCAAATCCGAAGTTTGAACCGTCTGTCCATCCGAATCCGTCACAATTACAGAAACGCCGATTTTTTCTCCAGGCTTAACAGAATCCGCCGCCGCAAAACTAAGCGTGTATTCCTGAACAATAATATTTCCGCCAGAAGAATTCAAAACGCCTTTTTTGCCGGAAGAATCCGCAGTCAAAACCCATTTTTCAGAATCCAAATCAAAAAGTTTGCAGGTTTCGCTCATTGATTTTTCATCGCCGTCTGTAGAAACTAGAATCTCAGAGCCCTTGCTTCTTGAGTCAACTCCAGAAATTGCCGCGACTTTTTGCGCCGTAAGATTTTTTACATAAACCACAAGCGAGTCATCGCCAAACACAATTGAATCAGAAACAACAGTGCCGCCTTCCAAAATAAGTTTTCCGCCGTTGTAGTTTATTTTTCCGCCAACAGCGCAGTCTTTAAGCAAAAGCGTTCCTCCAGAAACCGTTATATCTCCGGAAATTGTTCCGCCCAAAACAGAAAACTCGCCGTTTTCCACCACGACATTTCCTGCAACATTCAGTTTGTCCGTCTTTAGTTTTCCGCCGCTTGCCGCCATTTTAAGCGATGAGACAGAATTTCCGTTTCCGCTGATTACAACATTCGCATTTGCCACAGAAAGCTCCACGTCTTCGTCAACGCTTCCAGCAAGCTGGACTGTTCCCAAAACCGTTATGTCAGAAAATCCGTCGTCCGAGAAAGTTTTTGCAATTGTGGCGAACGGAGAATCAGAGCTTCCAGTGTTTTCCGTGTCGCTTCCGTTTGGAGAAACATAAAGCACAGACTTTAAAACCTGAATTCCAAATTCTTTCGGGATTGAGTCCGCATACAAATCTTTGTGGGAATAAACGCGAAGAAAAACTTTTCCGGCAGGAATCTTCAACGAGATTTCGCCGCCAGAATTTTTTCCGCTGTAAAGAACTTTTCCAGTATCATCTAAACCTTGATAAAGCTCGTAAACCACAATCGAGTCCGAAGTGTCCGAGCCGTCGCTCGCATTTTGAGCAGGCGAAAGCGTTATTGTCGCATAGGAGCTGTTTTCGTCCTGGCTTACAGCATCGCCGGTTTGCAGCTCATTTTCCGAAGAATCTTTTACCATAACGCCATCAAGACGGATTGAACTCACGCTTGTGGAAACTTTAGAAGAAAATCCAGCCTCATCAAAAAGCCCTATTGCATACGTTGTGTCCTCGTCCGTAAGAACATCGTCTGTAACAAAATAAGCCGCCTGCCCATATTCCACAAACAAAACTGAAGAAGCAGGAGAATATGACGAAGAATTGTTTCCAACCTTAAAAGACTCATTCTCAAATTCAAAAGTTCCGTCCGCATTTAAGACAACAGAAGTTTTTTCGCCGTTCACAGAAAGCGACTTTATGTCGCTGTGGATTTTAGAAAGCAAGCCTTTTGACGGCATATTGAAAAACACAACATACTTTCCGCTTGAAGAATCCTTATAGACAACTGCGCCAAAAACCAGCGGCGGCGCAGAATTGCAGATTGCGCGCAAGCTTGTGTAAGAGCCGAAATCCGCTTTTGAGACAGGATGAAAAAGCCGGATTTCAGGCGAAATATCAAATCCAGTTTCTGAAAGCGCAAGAAATTCAGCCGGATATTTTAAAATCATCACAGAAGCGTCCGATTCGTCCTGCAAAATTGAAACAACGCCTGTATCAATTTGCTCTCCAAATTTATTTTCCGCTGAATCCTTGTCAAAATTCGGGAAAGAAAGTTTCAGACAGTCAGCAGGAAAAACGTATTTTTGAGGATTTCTTAAAAAAAGCCGCACTTCAAAATCTTGACTAGAAGAGACAAAAATTTTTCCAGAACCTTTTTCGTAAACGCCTGAAACAACCTCGTAGTCTGTAACAGCGGAAGTTTCCGTGTATTTTTGAAAATAATCTTTTACAGGCTCGTTCCATGAATCTGAAAAAAACGAGCATGAACCAAAAATCAAAGGCAGAAAAACTAGCGCGAATCTAAAAATTTTTATGAAACTGAATTTTTTCATATCATTCTCCTGCCTAAAACTGCCAGCCAATGCTAACTGACGGTAAAATCATTCCAAAATCCATGTCGCTCAAAAAGGCGAGAACACAGTCAAAAGAAAACTCCGAATAAAGCCGGTTTGTTATGTAAAACTGAACCGCGCCGCCGAAAACCGCATTTAGATTTATGCTGTTCAACGGCTCTGAAACAATATCGTGCTCAAAATGGAATTTCAAATCATTAAAAAACGAAATTCCCGCTCCGCCGTGAACTTCCAGCGTAAGAATGTGGCGGCGCTTCTCTGATTTTTTAGATTTTACCCGGACAGGAAGCTGGTACAGAAAAAGCGCGTCCGCATTTATCAAATTTCCGTCAATCTGATAGTTGCTGTAGTCCGCAAAAATTCTTGAATAACTTCCAAAGATTCCGAAGCCAAAATAGCCAAAGCGGTGCTTAAAAGGCACAAAGGAAGCCCTTGCAGTCGCGCTAAGCGGAAGCAGATTTGTGTCGAGATACTTTTCAAAAGTGCCATCGTAAAGAACAACAGGAAAAACATAGCCTGCGCTCAAATCAAAATCCACGCGCTTCTTGAATTTAATCTCAATCTCGCTTTTTCGGTCAACACCGCTTTTTAAGCCGCTCGCGTCGGTTGCCACAAAATTGTATTTTCCAACGTCAAGTTTTTTCATGTCAAATTGAACTTTCAATCGGCGGTTCTTTTCGTTTTCAAGAATTTCAGGAATTATCGCCCCGTTTTTCTTTTTCTTTGAATTTAAAAGCGCGTATTCTGTAAAAGAAATGTCAGACTCATTCTGCGGAAGCGCGAAAAGATTTTTTCCGGAAATATTGAAAACGCCGTCGTTTATTTCTTCAAGAAACAAAGTTGCTGACCTGTTCGCGGCGGATTTTATGTCCAAAATTTCCGGCTGGTACGCCTTGTAGATTTTGAACTCAAACCAGCTCGACTCAACTTCCGGAACATCCACAAGATTATAGGAAATGACTTTGTAGCGGTAGACGCCCGGAGCAAGAAGCGGATTTATCTGAACCTTGCTTGAATTGTCCTCCGTCATAATCCGGTTTATTTCCTCAAAAGCGCTTGTCTTTTCAGAAAAAGACTCAATCACGACCTCGTAATGCAAAACGTATTCAGGATTTTCCTCTTCCCATTCAAGATACTGCCACATCTCCTGCGCGGAAAGCTCGGTTTCTTCTTCTAAAATGGATTCTTCAAGGTTTGCCGAAAATGTTTCATCTTTTGCAATTTTCTGCTTCTCGGCAAAAACAAAAACCGAAAAAAGAAGCAGCAAAAAGAGAAAAATCGCTTTATTCATAGAAAAAAGTTTATTTTCCATAAGGATTTGCCGCTCCTTTTGCCTTTGACTTTTTAGGAGTTGGAATGTCAGTCTCAAAAACAGACTCAGAAACTATTCCTTCCTGAAGAATTTTGTCCAGCCTGCCGTCTTTGTCAGCGTCAACTCTTCTGACACCAAAAACCGACCACGTAAATTTTCCTTTTGAAAAAAGAAGCTTTTCTTCCGATGAAATTGCCGTAAAGTCAATCTTGTACGAAGTTCCGGTTTTTATATTTTTTTCAAGCAGAACGCGGTCTTTCCTGTCTTTTATTGTCAGAAAATAATCGGTCGCCATTGGAACTTTTTCCCAGGAAAGCGTTATATTCTTTGGATTTCCTTTTACAGAAAGATATTCGCGGTTAAAAACTGCCGGCTTTGCCACAAGATTCTGGGCTTTTTCAAGCGGTTCTACTGGCAAAATTGTAAATGTCCGCCGGTTTTTCTTATCGGTGTTGGAAATGTCAATCCCGTCCAAAGTTTCGGCATAAACGATGATTTCATAATTTCCAGCCCTAAGTCCGTCTGCCGTGTCCAAAAGAACTTCACTCGGAGCAACAGAATTCTTTTTTCCGTTGAATTCCTCATCAGAAGGAATTTTTATTATCGTTTTTGGCGGATTTTCGTCAATTTTTGTAAGCATAAACTGGGCTTTTTTGACTTTATCAACAGAATTCCACTTTGCAGTAACAGGATTTAAAATCGCGTCCGCGCCGTTGATTTTCGCGTTTTGACTAGGAACTGCAACTTCAACCGGGCGAAGCTTTACAAGATAAAAAGATTTTTCCGCAAGCTTGCCGGTTCTTCGGCTTGAAAATCCCGGAACTGCGTTTGCCTGCGCCTGAACCTGCCAGCGGTAATTCATTTTGTCTGCAAATTCCTTTGGATTGAACATATCAACGCCAATCTGCGTGCCGTAGACATTTTCCTCATAGACAGGATTTTTTGAATCCAGACGGTAAATTGCAAATTTATAAAAATCAGCATCCTCAATTTCTTCCCATTCAAATTTATAAGGAACAGTTTCGCGCGCGACAGCCTTGCTTCCCGGGTTTTTCAGTTCAGGAGCTTCAAGGCTGTCTAAAACAACAAATGTCTTTGCTGATGAAATCAAATTCATTTCGTCAGTTGTGCTTTTTGAATTTATGCGCCAAAAATAAGTTCCAGGCTTCAAATTCAATCCACGCAAACTAGAATTTTTTGTCTGCTCAGAATAGATTATATTTGAAAAATCCTTGTCAGAGGAAAGCTCAAAAGTTGTTTCAAAATTTTCAGGAAGATTTCGCTTCCAAGTGAATTTTGTGTCAGGAACAAAAGACTGTGCAGAGCGGTAGCCGTCAACAGGCTCAATCGTGTGCTGCTCGGGACTTCCTTTCATTGCATAAAAAGCACGAACTTCTGAACTTTTTGAAACATTTCCCTCGTCATCAACGTAATTTACAGCCCAGAACCATTTCCCATCAGCTAGATTTAATTCTTTTGGGTCAAAAGTAATATAATTTTCAGAAGTCTGCCTCTTTATTTTTGGCGAGGAAAGATTTGGATTGTCCGCAATTTTGATTGTGTATTTGTCTGCGTCATCCTCGTATTTCCACGAAAACGAAATTCCTTTTGCTGAAACTTCCGTGTTCACAATTCCGTTGTCAAGCGGAACAAGTACTTCTGGAACTGGAAGATTTCCCTTTTTTCTTACTGAAAAACTTTTTATTTCAGACGGAGATGAAAGGCCGATTTTATTTACTGTATAGTAAGGAGTTACTCGCCACCAATAAGTACCTTCCTTTAAAGTGGAAATTATTGCCGAAGTCAAGTTTTGCCTCTGGTCAAGCACAAGATTCTTCATATCCGGGTCGGAGGCGATTTCAAGCCGGTAAGAAGTGGCATAAGGCGATTCTGTCCAAATCAGGCGTATGGCAGGAAGTTTTGTCCTGTAATTGAACTCATATTCAGAAACAGGAACCAGAAGCTCAGGCAAAGGAGACTGAATCAGCTGGATTTTTCCGTTCTGAGAATCTTTTTCCTCATCATTTTGGAGCGCGGAAAGTTTCCAGTAATAAGCTCCGGGCTTTAGGTCAAAAGACGCGCCGCTCTGGTTTTCAGAAAAAAATCTGTAGACTATGTCCTTAAAATTCCTGTCGGAAGAAACTAAAAGCAGCGTGGAGATTTTATCAGAATCAGAATTTTCAGTTTTCCATTTAAAGTCAACTTTTTTTGAGCCGTCAGAATGATAAAGGATTTTTGCGTTTTGAGATGGCTCAAGCATTTTCACAGCTGTTTCTTTAAAATCCCCGGTTTCCGCAAGAACAAGGGAATCGCCTTCACCAACCGCAAACAATTTTTCTTCGCCTTTTTCATTCTTTTGAACGCTCGCTTTTCCGCTCATAACCTGCAGCGAAAGATTTTTTTGCGCGGAAGATTTATCCGCTGAACTTTTTGCGCTCAAAGAAGAGCCTTTTTCAAGCCGCACAGAAATTCCGTTTGAAGAAAGCGTCATTCCTTCTTGTGCATCAGAAGAATCCAGAACAGCAGAACCGCCGGAAAGTTCCGCCCTCAAAGCCTTGTTCTCCGAAAGGAAAACCTGCGCCATTGTGTTTTCAGACAAATCCATTATGTTTCCGTCCGAAAACCAGATTGTAGCTTCCGAAAAATTTGAAGTGTGGATTGTGTCGCCGTTGTATACCGGGGAATTCTGCCTAAGCCTGTCCCAAACAACTCTGTCCAAGAATTTTCGCTGGGCTGTCTTGTATTTAAATGTTATTGTAGCAATCGGCTCTTCATTCAACTTTGTAAGCGCGCGGAAAAAATTCTTATAGAATAAAAATGAATTTGCCGCCGCCCCAAGAACACAGACAAAAATCGCGGCGCAAAACGGAACAAAAAGGCTATTTCTTAATCTGGATTTTGTTTTCTTCTTCATTCAGATTCACCTTTTCAAAATCAGGAACAGGAATTCCCAAAAGCTCGCGCACTTGAGCCATAGTTTTAGGTCCGGCAGGGCCGACCGCCTTCAAGCAGTCCTCGTCTGGAACAAATTCCGCATCTCCCTGCTGAAAAAATTTTTGAATATCAAAGCCAGGCATATTCACAACGCCATAAAAATGTTGCGCGCCTTTTCCTTTTACCTCAAATTCAACAGGAATCATCTCAACAACAATTTCATTCTCAAGATTTTCTTCCCTGATTGAAAAATTATTGCTCTTGTTTTTTATAAAATCATCTTTTAAAAGATTGTAAGTGTCCTCGGTGATAAGAATGTCAGTTCCGCAAGGCTTGTTCGAGCTTTCCGTTCTTGAAGCGAAATTCACCGCGTCGCCAATCGCCGTGTATTCCATCTTGTCTTCCGAGCCCATGATTCCGCAGGTCGCCCGCCCGGAATTAAGACCGCAGCCAATCCGGATATGCGGCTTGTATTTTGCCTTCGCCTCATTTTCGTGCTCTTTTGTAAATGCCGCCGCATCCTTGTTGTATTTCATGAGCGCGTAGCGCATAGCGATTGTTCCGCGGATTGCGTTGAGCGCGTCCTCTTTTTTGTGTGCCTCATGCTTTGCGGAAAGCCCGGCTTTTTCCGGCGCGGAATCCGGGAGCTTTTCAAAATCAAGGCTGTCCTCGCGCAGGATTCCCCACACCGCCATAATCGCGTCGCCTTCAAATTTGTCCACATTGCCGTGGCTGAGCGTAATGCAGTTTACCATGCGGCTCATGTAGTCGTTCAAAAAACCGATGATTTCGCGCGGAGAGTCGTTTTCAAAGCGGTTCTTGAATCCGTCGCCGATTGCCGTAAAACCGCGGATGTCGCTAAAGAAAATCGTTATATCTTTTAAGTGAGGATCAAAATCCAGCTCTTTCCGCGCAATGCTTTTTGCAACACCCTTGTTTGTGAACTTAGCAAAAACGTCAAGAAATTCACGCTCGTCTTTTGTGCTCTGGTTCAAAACCCCGATTTCATCCTTTCGTTTTGTGCTAAGCTCGTTAAAAATCGGCGTGTCAAAGTTTCCGTTCTTGATTTCTTCCGCCGCTTCTGTAAGCTTCTGCAAATGGCGCGAAATTCCAAGCCGCGTAAAGACAAGGATTATTATTATGGAAAGAAATNNATATTGTTAGTCCTTGTCGCGCGGACGCCCTCCAGAACTGAATCAACAGGAACGGTCGTAAAAACTACAATATCGCCAAACGAAAGTTTCTGGTAAGCCCCGAAATAGTCAGTCTTCTTATTGTTTTCATCAACCACAGAAAACGGAATCTGCCGGCTGTCCGAATTGCTTTCGTTGTTCTGCCTCATTGCCGCAACCAGCGGAAAATTCTTGTAGCTTTCGCCAATCAAAACTTTTTCAGTGTCCGGGTGGCACAGAATTTCCGCAGAATCGTTCAGGATAAAAGTTGTGTTCACAGAATCAGTTCCCAGAATGTCCGACATATTCTCAATCGAGAAAGTGATTACACAAGTCTGGTCAAGTCCGTTTTCCTTCCATGGAAAAAGCAGAGACATGACAGGAATGTTGAAAAAAGGCGAAGCGTTCAATGCAATAGTTTCGCCAAGACAGGAACGGTTTATCTGCAAAGAACTGGCTTTTATGAAATTTTCAAGGGCAGACACATCAATCTCATTCGAGATAAAAAAGCGGCTGTTTATTATAGAAGATTCTTTTGCAGAACGAGCATTAGATTTTACGGAAGATTTAGAATCATCGCCGCTTAAAATATTTACCGCGGCAATATCCTGGTTTCTTTCAAAGAAAAAAGCCTCCGCCTGACGCGCCAAAGAAGCAGAACGCCCGCCGCCGACAACATTCAGCAAGTCCAAAAGCTGAAAAACATTCGAGCGGATTGTGGAAAGCTTGTCCTCAACAGTTCCTGCCGAACGCGAATTGATTGTAAGATTGTTGTTTTCGGCAGTAATCTGGACATCCTGCCCGATAAAATGACTGTTAAGAAAAGTAACGCAGCCAAGCGAAACCAGAACAATTGTTCCGATGATTATCGCAAGCTTTACGCCAAGCGGAAATTTCACCTGCAATTGCAGATTTTTTTGAACATTTTTCATAAAACTTTTTCCAATAAAACTTATCTAAATCAGCTTAGAAGTAAAATGCTATGATTTTTTAAATTCAGAAAAGCGGGCAACAAAAAAATCATATAATAATATTATTTTATAAGTATAATGCAGTATTGCCTTTTTTTCCAAATATTAAGGCTTTTTTTTAGCAAGCAGAGCGATAATTTTTTAAATTTTGATTAAGCAGGCCGGTTTATATTTTAACTTCTGACTACATCAAAGCTAAAATCAACGTTGATAGCCGATGCCACATAAGCAAGGTTTTGACCGCCACCAATATTATTAGTTGCCTGCTATCAACCTACGTT
>NZ_DLLH01000041.1:252-3023 GCF_002476655.1 Treponema sp. UBA7567 | reverse complement strand
ATCAACCTACGTTTTGACAGCTGACAATGTTGTTCGTTGTCGATGTACAATCGAGTTTTTGACACTTTACAATGCTGCTGGTGGCTGATGTCAATGTTGATTCTGTTTTTCCGTAAAGTTTTCTATTTATTATTCCTCATATTTATCAATAATTGCCTGCCGCAATGCACGTCCGTCAACCTGAAACTTCTGTATAGAATCAATATTCTCACGAGTAATCATCACTTGACCTTCGAAAATATCAGTTTTCTTGTAACCGTCTTTTCTTGTCGCAGTTTCAGCGTTTCTGTGCTGCGGAGAGAAATTTAAATTATATATATCTCTGTTTTTTAAAACCCAGTATTTTACGCAATCTCTATAAACCGCAAACCAAAGCATAACATCGCAACAAGTTGGCTTTATTTGCTGAAAATTCATAAGAAAATCTTTTGTTGAATTTGAAGAAAGCGCTTTCATATAAAGAGGCTCGTTTGGTCTATTTCTGTCAACTGCACGAGAGCCTTTTACTTCAATTTTTATATTTTCGCCCATATATGGCAAATACAAATCATACTGTCCTTTATAAGATGAATCGATTTTCTTTGAAGGACGTTTCAATTCAGGTTCAACCGCAAGAAGATGGCTAAAGCCCCAGGTATCGCCAAAACCTCGTGGAGCGGAAATTTCAAAAACATAGAGATATAAATTTCTATTGATGTAATCATTTCGCAATTCAAGATAATCTTCATAAGAAAGGATTTTTTCTTCAACAAGTTTTGTTATAACATATTCATATCTATTAAAAGGATACACATTCTGAATATTTTCAATTTCAGAGCGGAAATCATCCGCATCTTTTAATTTAGAAATCAGTTTTTCAAGCTCTTTCTCAAGGATTTCCATAGACACTCTCCTTTATATAATCGTATTCTGTTTCAGAAATTCCAAAATAATCACAAATCAGCTCATCAGCAGCTTTCTGAGTTTTTGTATTGTTTAAAATATCAGCATAGACTTCATAAAATTTTCCGCTTAAATCAGAATCCAATACTGGCAATGGGAAATTTTGAAAATGCTGCTTTAAGACTTTCTTTGACTTAAATTTTTTCTGGTAAATAAATGTGTAAACAGGACTGTTAAAAAGACAGACAAGCATTTCCATCGGATAATCAGGAGAAATAATCATGTTCGCACTGTTCAAAAATAACTGGCCGTCATCCAAAGCGCAGACAATCTTATCAGAAATAAATTTGTAAACGATTTTTTTTGAACGATATATTGCCACAGGCGCAACTTGCTGAAATATATCGGGCGTAAATTTTATAAAAACTTCAGGAGATTTTAACCTGTATGGAATTATGTCCTTCCCTCTAAAAATCGGCTCATCATCATACAGTCTTTCTTCATGAAGAAATTTCTTATTGTTGCCAGTTACAACCCCCAAAGCGAATTTTGTACTCTCAGGAAGTCTTGCTTCACCCAATGAATAAATCTTGTTTAAGATTTTATCATCAATTTCAGAAACATTGTAAGAAATTAAATAATCAGGGGCAGTTATATTTTTTATATTAAGTTTATATTGTCTCTCTTTTTCAACGGTAATTTGACTCTCGTATTTTGCAATTTCGGAAAGCTTTAGAAGCACACATTCAGACTGGACACCTTTAAATGCCGTTCCCAATGGTAAAATTTCAATATTCCGATGCGTATTCAATAAAAATTTTCGTATATTTTTATGAGCCGCAACATTTAATATGGATTCCGGCAGAAAAAAATTCAATTTGCCGTTTGCAGACAGCTTATTTATGGAATTATACAATGCAATGCTAAAAATTTCTGTTGTGTTCAAAAAAGGATATTTAGACAGCAATAAATCCTTTTGCTTTTTTGAAAGTTTGCTTCCCCATGGCGGATTTGTAACAATAAAATCATATTTTTCATCACTCTGTAAAAACAAGTCAGTTTCATCTGAAAAAATCAAGTCGTGTTTTTCGATATGAGAAGAAATAAAAGGATTATTGAAAAACAAAACAAGATTTATGTGGCAAATCAGCAAAGCAACTTCATCTATATCAAAAGCGAAAATTTTATCAGGATTATGTTCTTTTGAAAGCGTGTTTATCAAAATGCTTCCGCTACCACAGCAAGGATCCAAGACCTTAGCATTTATTGGAATCTCTATAGAAGAAAGAATTTCCGAAGGTGTGTAAAAAGCCCCGTCTTTTGATTTACATGAAATAGTCTGAACAGACTGATAAAACGCCCCTAAAATATCATCATCTTTATTTTCAATATGAAAGTTTTCAAAAATATTTTCGCCGTTATATATGTTATTTATTTTTAAGAAAATGTCTGATTTTTCATCATATAAATCGTTGCTTAAAAGAATTTGTTTTCCAAGACAAGAGACAGCCTCTTGAATAGAAAGGCTGCTGTTTTCGAATATTTCAATAAGCTTTAAAAGAAGTTCTTTGCGTTTTTTATCTTTTATTCCTAAGAATACAGCACTTGAAAAATTCTGATAAGAACGGTTAGCCCTTGACTGCAGCCGTGACGAACCTGTTTCTATTGATTTTATCAATGCCGAATAATCATCTTTTGTATATACTCCATCTTTTGGAGATGGAATTACACCTGTCTTTATCCAATTGTTTACAGTAGCAAGAGAAATATTAAATTTATTTTGAATATCTTTTTTAAAAAAAGCTGTTTTCACGTTATTCATCTTGGATAATTATAATACATTTTTAGTCAATCAAACGTAAAGACAGAATCTCAAAAAAAAGAGCGTC
>NZ_DLLH01000041.1:0-191 GCF_002476655.1 Treponema sp. UBA7567 | reverse complement strand
ACTGCGCAAGCTACTGTGCAGGTCGCAACCTTCGGTTGCTTATCTAGTTTCCACTTGCTCGCAATGCTCGCATTTTTCGTAAACGAAAAAACGTGAAAACTAGCGGGCTGCAATAGATTCAGCCAAATTATAGTTACTCTTAAAACTAGAAACTTCCTGCAACTGCTACCGCGCAAGCTACTGTGCAGCCT
>NZ_DLLH01000079.1:730-4206 GCF_002476655.1 Treponema sp. UBA7567 | reverse complement strand
CCCGAAAAACGAACCTTTTTCAGGACAGGATGCATCGTGCTTCGAAAATTTCCAACATTCAAAAAAGCAGCTCAACACAGAAAATCTTCTTGAAAGTCTTAAATCTGGCTTTATCTCCAGCGGGATTTCGTCTGACAATACTCTCTCCCCTTCTCTTTTGGTGAACAATTCAAGCGAGCAGAAAAAAATTCTCTCCTCGCTTTTGGACGAGCTTTCAACCTGCGAGTCTTTTGACTTTTCCGTCGCCTTCATAAACGAAAGCGGTCTTGCCTGCATTCTTCAGACTTTGGAGCAGCTCAGCGAATACAATATTCCTGGCAGAATTCTTACGACCAATTATCTGAACTTCACATCTCCTGGCGCGCTCAGCAAGCTTTTAGAATTTCCTAATATCGAGGTGCGCGCTTTCACAAAAGGCGGATTTCACCCAAAAGGCTATATTTTTCAGCAGAGCAATTATTATTCAATCATAATTGGAAGCGCAAATCTTACTGCGTCCGCCTTGAACATGAATCAGGAATGGAGCATAAAATTTCTTTCCTGCACGGACGGCCAGATTGTTTTCTCGGTGCGCGATGAATTTGAGCGGGTCTGGGCACAGGCGGAAAAAGTTACGACGGAATGGATCACGGACTACACGATTGACTACAACCTGAAGAAAACAAAGCTTGATTTCGTCTCAAAAGAATTCGCAAAGGAACTTGAAGCCGAAATCAGCGAGGAAATTCTCTCAAAGCAAATTTCAGAATCAGATGAAGATGCGGAAATCGTTCCGAACTCAATGCAGCAGGAAGCGATGAGCGCAATCGCAGAACTCCGCGCGAAAGGAGAAAGCAAGGCTCTTTTGATTGCGGCCACGGGAACCGGAAAAACTTATCTTTCAATTTTTGATGTAATTCAGTCAGGCGCGAAAAAAATTCTTTACATTGCCCACCGCGACATGATTCTTGAGAAATCAGAAAAAAGTTTCCGCGCTCTTATTCCCAAAATCTCAACCGGATTTTTTAAGGGAGCGCAAAAAGATTTGAATGCCGACTGCATTTTCGCCTCAATTTTTACGCTTGCAAAAGACGAAAATCTCCGCCTTTTTTCCCCGGACCATTTCGATTACATTATCGTTGACGAAGTTCACCATGCGGGAGCGGGCAGCTATCAGAAAGTCATAAATTATTTCAAGCCGAAATTTTTGCTTGGACTGACTGCGACTCCGGAACGGACAGACGGATTTGACATCTTCTCAATGTTTGAAAACAACATTCCCTACGAAATCCGGCTGCAGAAAGCGCTTGAGGAAAATCTTTTGTGTCCTTTCCATTATTACGGAATCAGCGACATAACCGTAAACGGCGAACTTGTTGACGACAAAAGCGATTTTTCAAAACTTACAAATTCAGAGCGTCTGCGCCACATTGAAAAGGCAATCAGACTTTACAAATCAAACGACAATCCTGTAAAAGGGCTGATTTTCTGCAGCAGAACTGAAGAAGCAAAAGCCTTGAGCCAAAAACTCAACGAGCGCGGATTTTGTACAGTTTATCTTACAGGCGAGAATTCAGACTCAGAAAGAGAAAAAGCAATTGAGCGGCTGGAAAGCGATTCAGATCCGCTCCAGTACATAATCAGCGTGGACATTTTTAATGAAGGCGTTGACATTCCATGTGTAAACCAGATTGTGATGCTGCGGCCTACACAATCCTCAATTATTTTTACACAGCAGCTTGGACGCGGGCTAAGGAAAAGCGGCAACAAGCAGTTTGTGAGCATCATCGATTTTATCGGAAACTACGAGAACAATTTTTTTATTCCGATTGCGCTTTACGGCGACAACTCCTACAATAAGGACAATATCCGCCGCGCGCTTTCAAGCGGTTCTGCGGGACTTCCGGGCTGCTCCACAATCCAGATAAATGAAATTGCGCGCCAGGAAATTTTCGACTCGATAAACCAGACTTCATTCAGGCAGCTGAAACTTCTTTCCGAGGAATACAAAAAACTCAAGAACAGGCTTGCACGGATTCCTTCGATGATGGACTTTGTTGAAAACGGATTCATTGATCCGCTTCTTTTCATCGACTATTCCGGCTCGTACTATTCATTCAAATGCAAAATTGAAAAAAATGAAATTGCGCTGAATGCAAGGGAAATGTGCTCGCTCCAGTTTGTTTCCTTGGAATTTGCGCGCGGAATCCGCATGCACGAAATCCTGATTCTGAAAATTCTCGCGGAAAACGACTTTATTTATATAGAAGATTTTACTGAAAAACTTTCAGGCTATGGCATAAAGCTTAACAAAGACGATTTAAACGGAATGTGCAGAACACTCTCGCCTGAATTCTACACACAGAATGACAGAAAAAAGTACGGAAACATAACTTACATAAAAATTGATGAAGAAAAAAATATAATTTGCAGAACAGATGAATTTTCTGCGTTTCTAAAAAATCCGCTTTACAAGTCTGAGCTTTTAGACTGCCTTGAATATGCTGTAAAACGGGCTGGCCTTAAAACAAATGAAACCCGCTTTGACGACAATCTTGTGCTTTACAGAAAATACACCAGAAAAGACATCTGCAAGCTTTTAAATTGGAAAAGCGACTGCTCTTCAACAATTTATGGCTACAAAACAGAGCTTTCTTACGCAACGCCGGCATGCCCGATTTTTGTAACATACAACAAGAAATCCGACATCTCCGAAACCACAAAATACGATGATGTTTTCATCGATAATTCACATTTCAGCTGGATGAGCCGGAGCCGAAGAACTTCTTCAACTCCGGAAGTTTCCGCGCTTATAAACCAAAGCAAAAACCACATAAAGACAATGCTTTTCGTAAAAAAGAGCGATGACGAGGGAAGCGATTTTTATTATCTTGGAAACATGATTTACAGTTCATTTGAGGACACAAAGATGAATTGTGAAAAAGACGGAAAAATTGAAAAAGTTCCGGTTGTAAACATTCAGTTCAGGATGAAAAATCCACTTCCGCAGCAACTGTACAATTACCTTGAATCCTGATACTTTTACAAAAAAAGGACTGAAAAAAAAATGGACAACACAAGCACAACAAAAAATAATTCTCAAACAAAAAACTCGCCTCTCAAGCAAATCCACGTTTCCGCGGCGGTGATTCACCGCACAACGTCCGGCGGCAAAAAACAGATTTTTGCGACGCAGCGCGGCTACGGTGAATGGAAAGACTGGTGGGAAGTTCCGGGCGGAAAGATTGAGACAGGCGAAACTGCTGAGCAGGCGATTGTGCGCGAAATACGCGAGGAGCTTGCGACGGAAATTCGCCCTGAACAAAAACTCTGCACGGTTGAATACGACTACCCTGCTTTTCATCTGAGAATGGAATGTTTTTTGTGTTCGGTTGTTTCTGGGAAGCTGACGCTTTTGGAGCACGAGAATTCAGCCTGGCTTTCCGCAGAGAAACTTGAAAGCGTAAAATGGCTTCCTGCGGACGTGGAAGTTTTAG
>NZ_DLLH01000079.1:0-704 GCF_002476655.1 Treponema sp. UBA7567 | reverse complement strand
GAATTGCCATTGATGAAAAAACTGCTTTCAGATTTTTCCCGATTGCTGACCTTTTAGAAAAAACTCTTCGGGAGCATCCCGATTTCCAGTTTTGAAAAAATTCATGTTTCGGGAACTTCCCGATTGCCGTTTTTTGCTGGATTCACGTTTCGGGAAGCTCCCGATTGTTACTTTTACTTAATTTCGTGTTTCGGGAAAATCCCGAAGCCCGCCTGACGAAAATTCTACATTCGGAATTGTCCCGATTCATAAAAATGTTTTTTGCTTTCGGGAAAACAGAAAACATTCAAAAGGCAAATGCGGTAGCGCTAGAATCCCAGAATTTGTTTTGAAAACTCGCGATATAGCGACGGCGGATTGCCGCCGGACCGCCAATTTTTTATGGCATTTCGTTTTTTCTTGCGTTTCACACAGACTAAAAAACTCGCTATAATCTTCTTATTATGAATACGAACGAAATCAAAAATGCAGTGGCGGAAGATCTTGCGGAGATTTCATGCCAGACAGAAAAGATAATCACAAATCTGCTCGCTTCTCACCCGCAGAAAAAAGGCGCGGTTTTTGTAATAGGCTGCTCGACGAGCGAGGTTGCAGGCGGCTCTATCGGAAAGGATTCCAGCGCGGAAATCGGAAAAGCGATTTTTGAGACTGCAAATCGGATTTTGTCCGAAAAGGGAATTTTCCTTGCGTGCCAGTGCTGCGAG
>NZ_DLLH01000056.1:58590-60973 GCF_002476655.1 Treponema sp. UBA7567 | reverse complement strand
AACGCTAAAGCGTTAGGGATTGTAGGGGCGGCGAAGCCGTTCCGGAGCGTAGCGTAGGAATGAAGCGGCAGCGCAACCCCGAAAAGCCCGGCCCGAGCGGAGCGCCTGCACGGAGCGAGGGAAACGCCCAAATAAAAAAACGGCGGCTAATAAAAGCCACCGTTTTTTTGTTAAAACTGCTCTATTTTTTTGCGGCGTGGTAAACCGGATCTTTTATTTTTGTTTTTGGTCCGATTTTGTCAAAGCCGCAGAATGGAACAAGCGCAGGCGGAACTGTAATTGAGCCGTCTTCGTTCTGATAGTTTTCCATAATCGCGAGCATTGCCCGTCCTACCGCAATTGCCGTGCCGTTTAGCATGTGGACATATTTATTCTTGCCGTCGTCATCGTGGTATTTTACGTTCAGGCGGCGTGACTGGAAGTCTGTGCAGTTTGAAGTTGATGTAACTTCGCCGTAGTCGCCTTCCGGCTTTTCTTCTGTCGCGCGGCTTGGCATCCACGCTTCGAGATCCCATTTTCTGTAAGCAGGAGCGCCGAGGTCGCCTGTGCATGTGTCAACTACATGGAATGGAATTCCCAGACCTTCAAAAATTTCTTCTTCGATTAAGCGGAGCTTTTCGTGGAGCCTGTTTGAATCTTCTGGCAGACAGTAAACAAACATTTCGACTTTGTCAAACTGGTGGACTCTGTAAAGTCCTTTTGAGAACTGTCCTGCGGCTCCGGCTTCGCGTCTAAAGCAGTGGGAAAGTCCGCAGTAAAAGAGCGGAAGCGCAGATTTGTCTAAGATTTCTCCTGAATGGTAGCCTCCGAGGGTGATTTCTGCTGTCGCAACAAGACATGTTCCTTCGTCTTCGATTGCATAGACGTTTGATTCGTTTCCGCGCGGATTAAAGCCGATTCCTTTTAAAATTTCTTCTTTTGCGACATCTGGAGTAATGAATGTTGTAAAGCCGTGCTTGCGGAGAATGTTGAGAGCGTACATGATGAGAGCTTCTTCAAGAAATACAGCCTCGTTTTTGAGGTAATAGAATTTCGGACCGGAAACTTTTGTTCCGCGTTCAAAATCAATCAAATCGAGCTCTTCGCCAAGCTCTACATGGCTTTTTGGTTTGAATGTAAATTTGCGTGGAACTCCAACTTTCTTTACTTCGAGGTTTTCTGTGTCGAGCTTTCCGATTGGAGTGTCCGGATGGCACATGTTCGGAAGCTGTCTTGCGGCGTCTTCAAGCTTTGCCTCAACTTCTGCAAGCTCTTTTTCTGACTGAGAAACATCTTCCTTGATTTTTTTGCCTTCTTCAATGAATTTCTGGCGTGTCTCTGGATCAAGTTTCTGCTTCATGTTTGCGGCGTTTTCGTTTCTTTTCTGCTGCAATGACTGAAGTTTTGTCGTAAGAGCAGTGCGTTCGTCGTAAAGTTTTACAACGAGATCTGCGTCGGCAACCATATTGCGGTTTTTTATGTTTTCTTTTACTTCTGCAAGATGTTCTTTTACAAATTTCAAATCGAGCATTTGTATTTATCTCCCAATCTCTCTTAAAGTTTTTATTCTTTTATTCTATTCTTTTAACGTTTTTAAGGCAATTGCAGCGCTTTTTTGAATTTTTACTTTATTTCAAAAACGGCATCGACTGTAAAGCTGATTGTTGTTTTTCCGCCGGAAATTGGCGTTGAAACAAAAGAAGATGCGCTGTCTGCCGCTGCTGCTTCTGCTAAATTGGCGCGTTTTGCGTTGACCCTGTAAAATCCAAAATTGTTTGACTGCTCGTTTAACGAAATTACTTTTCCAAGAAAAGCGCCGCTTGTTGTTACGAGAAGATTTGCCGTATCGCGCGCATTTTGAACTGCAAGCGTGCGCGCCTGTTTTACAAAAGCTTCTTTGTCGCTTATTCCATATTGAAAAGACGAAAGCTGGTTTGCGCCGGCTTTTATTGCGGCGTCAATTACATTTCCAGCCATGGTTAAATCTTTTACAAAAATTTTGATTCGGTTTATGGCAACGTAATCTCCGTAAGTTACTTTGCCGTTCAAATAATTTGATTCCTGGTTGATTGTGTAATGTTCTGTGGAAACATCTTCCGGCAAAATTCCTAATGCTAAGACTGATTCATGGACTTTTGTCATTTTTTCTGCGTTTTCTTTTGCCGTATTTCCGACATCTTTTCCTCTTGTAATTACAGAAAGAATAATCGTCGCGTTGTCCGCTTCAACTTCTACAGAGCCTGTTCCGCTTACGCTCACTGTCCTGCGGTTGTTTTCCGTAGTTTTTATTGTGCATGATGTAAAAAAAACTGCGCCAAGCACTGCCAAAACCAATTTTGCATTTAAGATTTTTTTCATTTTATTAATCCTCCAATTTATTTAGCCTTAATTTCGAGTTTTATAA
>NZ_DLLH01000056.1:48063-58488 GCF_002476655.1 Treponema sp. UBA7567 | reverse complement strand
AAAACTCGACATTTGGGCTATTTAATAAATATTTACATAATAGCGGTTCAAATAAATTTTCCGTCTGTTTGCTTTCTGCCAGAATGTGCTTGCAGGATAATTTTTTATAAGCGAATTATACGAATCAATTGCGCTTTTTATGTTTTTTACTTCGCTGTCAGCTTCCAAAATCTGTCCTTGAAGAAAAAGCGCCTCGTCTATGCGGGTATTTTGAGTGTCGAGATACTGCTGAACTTCTGAAAGCGCTTGAGCGTAAGATTTTTCTTCAAAATCTCTTTTTGCTTGTTCCAAAAGATTTTTTGTATCGATTTTTAAGGATTTTTTCTGTTCTGGCTTTGAAACTTCTTTTGAAACGTTGTTTGAAACGTCGTTTGAAACGTCGTTTGAAACGTCGTTTGAAAGTTCATTTTGCTTCAAGTTTGTTTCGTCTTGTGAAGAAAGTTTTTGCTCATTGTCAGAAGTTTTTTCTTCAGTATTTTTTATTTCGTCAGTTTTTTGAGTTTCTCCATTGCCTTCTGCTTTTTTTTCGAGGCGGACAGGCTTTTGCGGAACTGATTCTTCATAAGAAGGAGCCTTTGCCCTCTCATTCGGTTTTGCCGATTCTTCAAGAACTTTTATCTCCAGATAATCGTCAATGTATTCGCCTTTTAAAACGTCATTTTTGTAAAAATGAAGGACTGTTTCTCCGCTTTTTGTTGTGCGGAGCGTAAAAGTCGTGTTTTCTGTTCCTAGTTTTCGTCCAAAATATCTCAAAATCTGGTCTTTGCCTTCGTCTTCTCCCATGAAAATCCAGCCGCGTCCCGGATAAATTATGTCAACGTACTGGTTGTTTTTTGCGGTCATTGAGCGGCTCGGGGCTTTTTGAGAATCGTTTTCGGTCTGTTCTGCCTTTTCGGCCGGCTCTTCCTGAATTTCTTCAGAAAGCTCGTTTTTGTTCTCAGGTTTTTGTTCGTCTTGAGACAAGTTTTCCTGATTTTCCATAGAATTTTCGTTCAGTTCCAAATTTTCGTCTGTCTGAGGATTTTCTTCTTCGGAATTTTTTTCATTTTCTACTGCCTTTTGCTGAAGTTCTGGTTCGTCTTCGTTTTTTTCTGGAAAGTCTTGCGCTTTGTTTTCTTCGGTTCCGCTTGGTTCTGGATTTTGTTCATCTGTGGAAGACTTTATTTCTTCCTCCAAAGGTGAATCTTTTACTTCCGGCTCAACAAAGTCTTCATGAGTTTCTTCTGTTTCGTTCTCGCTTTCTGACAAAAGTTCGTCTTCATCGATTTTTTCAGAAAGCTGGTTTTCGTCATTTTCTGATTTGTTCTGCGTATTTTCTGAATCTTGCAAATTTTCTTCTAGGCTTTTTTCTGAAATTTCTTCATTTGCAGCAGGATTTTGAGAAATTTCTTTGTTTTCGGATGAGTTTTCTGGAATTTCTTCAGTTTTTTTGTCAGAAATCTGTTCTTCCTGCGTTAAATTTTCTTCGTTTTTTGGCGAAGAGGCACAAGAATTTAAAATATAAAGAGAAAAAACGGATGTAAATAAAAACAAAAAAGTTCTGGCTTTAGTTTTCATCAAGGCGCCGCTCCTGTAATTTCGTCAATAATTTTGTCGTTTGAATTTTCAAGCTCTTCAATGAGCTTTGAATCTGGTTTTGAGAAATATTTGCTTATTTCTTCGTCGCTCCAAGAATTTTCTGTTTTTCGCGACAAATAATAATCTTTTTCGATTTCCAGATATTCGGGCGTCATTGGCTCTGAAGTCAAGACATTTTCCGGTTTTTCGAAGGTTTTTGCCTTTGGTTTTCCTGATTGAATAAAAACTACTATTAGCGCAATTACAAAAAAAATCAAAAAAAATGCACTGATTCTTGCCAAAAGAGGTTTTTCGCGAATAAAATCACTTGTTTTTTCTTTTAATTCATCAAAATCAACCATTTTTACTTCTGTTTTTCTTCGGTTTTTTCCTGATTTTCCGATTTTTTGTCGTCAGAAGCAGCTTTTTCCGCCGACTTTTTTTCATCTTCGGCGATTTTTGCTGCCTTTGATTTCTTTGCGGCTTCTTTTGCTTCGGCACGGAATTTTTCAATTTCAGGATCGGTTATAGTTCCGTCCGGATTGTGAATTCGTTTTGCCGGACGCGGAGGAATGTAGACATTTTCTTCCGGAGGAACATCTTCTTCGATAAATTCTTTTTCCGATTCGTCTGGTTCAGCTGAAATTTCTTTGTCGAGACGCATTGTCATAACTTTAGAAACACCAGATTCCTGCATGGTTACACCGAGCATTGTGCTTGCGCCCATTACGGTTTTTTTGTTGTGCGTAATTACAATGTACTGCGAAAGTTTTGCAAAAGAACGCAGCGCGGTTACAAAGCTTGAAACGTTTTTGTCGTCGAGAGCGGCGTCAATTTCGTCAAGGAGACAGAACGGACTTGGCCTTACCTGATAAGTTGCAAAGAGGAGCGCGACTGCCGTCATAGTTTTTTCACCGCCGGAAAGAAGCGCAATGTTCTGGAGCTTTTTTCCAGGAGGTTCGGCGTAAATGTCGATTCCCGAAGTAAGCACATTTTGCGGATCTACAAGGCGAAGTTCTCCTCGTCCGCCGCCAAAAAGACGCCGGAACATATTGTGGAAATTTTTCTTGATTTTGTTGTAAGTGTCGAGGAACATTTCTGTCGACTTTGTCTTGATTTCCTCAGAAACACGGATTAAGTTTTCGAGCGATTTGTTTGTGTCATCGTAACTTGACTGCAATTTTTCGTAGCGTTCCTTTTGCTCTCCAAATTCTTCTGGCGCCATAAGGTTTACGCTTCCGAGCGCTTTTAATTCTTCGCGGGTTTTTGCAAGTTTTTCGCGCAAAACTGCCGAAGAAGTTGTTATTTTGTACATACGCTCTTCAAATTCCATAAGATCGCGGCTGTGAGTGTCGATAAAGTTCTGCTTTATGTTTCGTATGTCGTTGTCGCTTGTTACTAAGTCCATTGCCAGTTTTTCGTACTGGAATTGAATTTTTCTCTGTTCTTCCTGTTTTTTGTCGAGTTTGTTCTGAGTTCCGCTTACAGAAGAATTGCAGCGCACGATTTCGCTGTTGATTTCGCTCATTTCGTCGGCGCATTTTTGACCGCGGTGTTCAATCGCCGCAAGTTCGCTTTGAACATCGATAATCTGTTCGTTAAGTTCGTCGCGTCTTCTCTGTTCCTGTTCAAATTCTTCCTGATTTTGGCGAAGGTTGTTTTGCTCGCTTACGAGCGAGCGGCGCAAAATCTCAACATTCTGCTTGACTCCAAAAATTGCCTGAGCCATCGAAGCTTCGGTTACGCGCAGCTGGTTTAAGGTTTCGCGGTATTCGTTTATTTTTTTTACAAGCTCACTGTTTTCGCTTTTGTAAGAGGCAATTCTTTCGTTGATTTTTTCAATTTGCGAGTTTATGTCCAGGATTTTTGAATCGATTCCACGTTTTTTTGTGATAATTCCTTCCGGAGATGTAAAATCCTCGATAAAATCCGGCATCGCCTTTTCGTATTTAGAAACGGCTTCTTCAATGTTTACGCTGATTAATGAAATTTCCTCAAAAGCCTTGATTGCGTCCTGAATGAGCTTTTTGTTTTCGCTTTCTGAGTGGCCTGTAATCGATGCGTAGTCAGAAAAAATATTTTTCCGTCCTTCAGCAAAAATTTTGAGTTTTGCGAGGGAGTTTTCAACTTCTTCTTTTGCAGATTTTGCCGCATTGCTTGAATATCCCGAATCTTTTAATTTTGCATCGAGCTCTTTAACGATGTCTTCTGTTATTTCGCCCAATTGTTTTTGATAATCTGCAATTTGTCTGTTTAATTCTTCAATTTCGTCTGCGCTTTTTGCCGAAAGAGTGTCATTTTCCGTAATTTTTGCACTTGAAGAAGTTATATTTTGCGTAAAGGATTCGATGTTTTGCTTTACGCTGTCGAGCTGCCTGTTTTTTGAATGTAAATCGGCTTCGCGCTCGTCAATTTCTTCGTTAAAGGTGTCAATTTTTTCCTGAATCGAATTCTGCTTTACTTCAAGAATTCCGATTTTTTCTTTTATCTGGTTCGCTTGAAGATTGTATTCCTGCGCGCGCTGAAGCTTGTTTGTCTTTTCGGTCTGGACTTTAGCAAGCTCAACCTGCAGAAAATTCATTTTTGTCTGCAAGTCTTTGATTTTGTCGTTATTTTCAAAGAGAGCCGCCTGAATTTCTTCAATTTCTTTTTGGACGGCAGAGCGTTTTTCTTCGAGTTCTTTTTTTGTCGTTTCCTGGCGCGCTTTGTCCTGTGTAAATTCTTTAAGGCGCAAAAGCTGAAGGTCAAGTTCACAGTTAAAAATATCATCTTTAAATTTGCGGTACTTGATTGTTTTTTCGCTCTGAACTTTTAAAGTTTCGTAGCTGCGTTTGTTTTCGATCAGCGCGACTTCAATCTGGGCAAGATTTTGTCTTGTGCGTTCGAGTTCTCGTTCAGCTTCGGCGCATTCCGCTTTTGAACGGCTGATTCCGGCCGCTTCTTCAAAAAGATAGCGTCTGTCTTCCGGTTTTGACGAAAGAATCTGGTCAATTTTTCCCTGTTCCATAACGGAATAGGCTGCTTTTCCAACGCCTGTATCCATAAAAAGACGACGAATTTCTGTCGGACCGACTTGCCTGTTGTTAATATAATATTCGCTTTCGCCAGAGCGGTACAGCCGGCGCTTTAATGCAATCTCAGACTCTTCAAGAGGCAGAAGTCCGTTTTCGTTTGCAATTGTGAGCGTAACTTCCGCAATATTGAGAGGAGGGCGTGTTTCGGTTCCGTTAAAAATAACAGATTCCATTGTATCTGCACGGAGATTTTTTGCCTTGTTTTCTGCAAGAACCCATTTTACCGCATCGACAACATTGCTTTTTCCACAGCCGTTTGGCCCGAGCAAGGCGGTAATTCCATCTGCAAATTCAATATGAGTTCTGTCGGCAAAAGATTTAAAACCGAAAATATCCAGACATTTAAGAAACACTTTCTAAACTCCGCGAAAAATCAAATTTTGGTATCTTTCTATTATAGCAATAAAGGCAGCGTGTTTCAATTAAGGCGTTTTTTTTATTCCGGAGCACATTTTGTGTACCGCGGCCCGTCTTTCATGGTTTTATTCCTCCGCTTCGCTTTGGAACGGCTTTGCCGCCATTACAGCCGGGGCTAAAATTTTCCCTTCAGTAAAAAAATCGCTGTCCGCGCCCTTTATTCGCCTTTTTCTTCTATTTTGGAAGGAGAAACTAGTTTTCCTTTAAAAAGCATTTTTGGATAAACTTTTAGACCGAGTTTTTTTTCAAGCCGGGCAAATTGATTCATTTCGTATTCATCGCCGATTACAATGTTTATTCCTGTTTTTCCTGCGCGCGCTGTGCGTCCTGCCCTGTGTACAAAAAAATCTTCGTTTGAAGGCATGTCCATCTGTATTATGTGGCTTATTTCCGGAATATCAAGCCCGCGGCTTGCCAGGTCGCTTGTTACGAGAATTTTTATTTTTCCGCTTCTAAACCTGTCTATCATAGATTTTCTTGCGACTTTGTCGGTTTTTGCATGCAGCCCAAAACATTCGATTCCCTTAAAATTCAGTTTTGAGACAATGTTTTCCACCTGGTCGAGTTTTCCTGTAAAAACAAGGCATTTAGACGGTTTTTCAGCTAGAATAACTTTTCGGAGCGTGTCGATTTTGTCGCGCCGTTCTGAAAAAATCGCAAGATGCGTAATTCTTTTTCTTAAAACATCTTCCGGCGGCAAAAAAAGAGTTTCAACTTCGTGTTCTAAGCTTCCGTCGCTCTTTATTTTTGTTCCTGCAAGCAGTTTTTGTGTTGATTTTGTGATTGTTGCGCTTGCTGCAATCAACTGAACGTGTTTTTTTGGCGAATTTAAAAGGGCCATCGTAAAATCGCGAAGCTCAGGTGCAATAAGCCGGTCAACTTCGTCAAGCACAACTGCATCGAGGTTCTCAAGTTTTATTTTTTTCAGGTTAAAAAGTTCTAAAAGCCTTGCTGGTGTTCCTATTATTACGGCAGGTTTTTCTTTTAAATTTTCAACCTGTCTTTTTATCGGCGTACCTCCTATTAAAAGACATGTTTTTATTTCGCTTATGCTTTTAACCTGTGTTTTAATCTGACTTGCAAGCTCAAAAGTTGGAGCTACAACCATAATCTTTATATTTTTTTGTGGATTTTCCTCGGATTCAATTTTTGTCAAAAGAGGCAGGACGTAAGCGTATGTTTTTCCAGTTCCGGTTTCACTCTGAAAAAGCAGAGATTTTCCTTCTGAAATAACGGGAATCGCCTGAGACTGAACGGCTGTTGGTTCTGTAATTTGATTTTCTTCGAGTTTTTTTATCAAATTTTCTGAAATTTTCAATGAATTGAAGGTTGTTTTTTCTGACATACAAAAACTATAGCACGTAAAAAAAATGTTTGCTATAATCAAAGGAATATGAAAATCGGAATTGACAGTTTTGGCTGTGGACATGGAAAATCTGGAATTGGTTCTTATCTTTCTTCTTTATCATCCCAGCTAAGAAACTCTGCTGACTGCACGTTTGAGATTTTTGGCTCGGAAATTGACCGCTACACTTACGGTGCAGAAAACGGACTTTCCTATTCTTCTGTAAAGCTTCCAGACAGCCGTTTTTATGAAACATTGTGGCATTACGGCTGTTCAAATATTTTTGCAATGTATCACAAGTACGATGCAGTTTTGTATGCTGCCGGCGCGCGCTATATTCCTCTTTTTTGCACAGTTCCAGGAGTTGCCGTTGTTTATGATGTTCTTTCAGAGCTTTATGAAGACGAAATCCTAAAAAATCATACAAAAAGGATTCTCTTCGGCTTAAAAAATGTTTCAAAGGTTATTGCGGCGAGCCATTTTATCAGAAAAGACTTGATAAAACTTGGTGTTCCAGAAGAAAAAATAACTGTAATCTACAACGGAATCAACCATTCGGAATTTTATCCGCGGGAACTTTTTTCACCGTCCCGTTTGGACATTAAACCGTTTGCAATAAAAAGACCGTATTTTATTTATCCTTCGCAAATTTCTTCTTCTTCAAAAAAACATGTCGAGCTCATAAAGGCTTTTTCGCTTTTTAAAGAAAAAACACATTTGGAACATCGTCTAGTTTTGACCGGAAGCGAAGAAAAAGCTATTGAATCCGTAAAAAAAGCAATTTTGGAATCAAAATTTCACCAAGATATTTTTATTACAGGATTTTTTCCGCACGAAAGTTTTCCGCTTTTGTATTCTGCGAGCGAAGGTTGTATTTTCCCTTCGATAAATGAGGGGGTAGGTTTGCCTGTGCTTGAGGCTTTGGCCTCTGGAGTTCCTGTAGCCTGTTCAACTGGCGGTTCTTTGCCAGAAATTGCTGGAGACAATGCGGTTTATTTTGACAGCGACAATATCGAGCAGATGGCAGATGCAATCGAAAAAATTGCATTGGAATCAAATTTGCGTAAAAAATTAAAAGAAGGCGGACTTGAATGGACAAAACGTTTTAGCTGGGACAAAACCGCCGAAAAAACAATTGACGTTCTAAAAAGCGTCTGTAAAAAATAAATTCAAAAATTGCAATTGCTAAAAAAAGACCGCCCGTTTGGACAGTCTTTTGCTTTTTTTGAGATTATTCTTCAACCGCAACACCGTGGTGTTTTTTCTGGAAGCGTTTGAGCATTGCTACTCCGTTGCGCTTTCCGTTGTAAACATATCCGCCGTCCCAGTATTCGAGGGCAGCAAAGAGCGCATTGCCGCCGTCCTGGTCATCTGATTTTTTTGTACGGAAAGAAACGTATTTTGCAAGTTCTTCAAAGTTATGTGTCTGAAGACATTCAATACGTTTTTTGTTGAATTCGTTCCATTTTTCGAGATCCTTAAAGCCTTCGCCTTCGTCTTTTACAATAAGATGTGCGTGTGTCGGGCTGAATGAGTACCATACGCGTACTTTTTTGTTGATGTCGCAGTTGTTACCGTGCTTTACCGCATTTTTAATAACTTCAGAAATTTGCTGTTCAAGGAGATTGATTTCCTTGATTTCGAGTGGAGCCGACTGAACGATTAAAAGCGTAAAGTAGCGAATCTGGCGAAAATCTGACGGAAATTCTTTATATAGCATGTTTGTTGTATCAAACAACGGGTCGTTGTCATCTGAACGCAATAGTTTGTACTGATTTTCCATTTTTTACTCCGTTTTAATCTTGTTTTTTTGTTTATTCGTTTACCATAAGAAGCGCTTCTTCGATGCTGTTTGCAATAGGGAAGTAGCCCATAAGTTTTGTGAGTTCAATAACTTTTTTTACTGAACCATGAATATTAGAGATGGCAAGCTTGAGATTCATCTTTTTGATTGTTGAACAGATGTAAATCAACGCGCCAATTCCTGACGAGTCGATGTAGTCAACCTGTTCAAGGTTTATGATGAAACTTTTTACATTCTTTTCAAGCATTTTCATGACTAATTCTTTTAATTTATAAGAATTGTAAAGATCCATTTCTCCATTTACGTCAATGATATAAACTTCACCATTTTTCCGAATCTTCAGTTCCATAAGAAAAACTCCTTTTTTATTCTACTGAATTTTAACTGCCAGCAATGTTTGATCGTCGTGTAATAATTCCGAACCGACAAACTTTTTCATATCTGCCTTTACCAGATCTGCTATTTGCTTGCCTGATGACTTGCTGTTTGTTTTTACAATATTTAAAAGACGGTTGAGCGAATACTGTTTGCCGGAAGCATCCAAGGCTTCTACCAAACCGTCAGTATATGTAATTATAATATCACCTGGCGAAACTGTAAACTGAATATCTTTGTAAGATGTTGTTTTTTCAACGCCTAGAGGTTCGGAAGCGAGGGATTTTCGCTCAACTGTCTGTTTTTGGGCATTATAAAGGAATACAGGAGTTGTTCCTGCCGAAGAAAACTGAACTGTTTTTTTTGCGGCATTGTAGTTTATGAGGGCAACAGAAGCAAAGTGCTCAAAATTTATTTCACCGCAAATTTCCCGGTTTGCAAGGCTTAAAATTGTTCCGGCAGGCTGAGGAGTGTTTACAAGAAGGCGAATCATTGAGCGGAGCATTGACATAACAAGGAAAGAATTTGTCCCTTTTCCAGCTACATCCATAAGAATAATAGATGTGCGGTCTTGACGTACAGGAAGAACGTCAAAAGTATCTGAACATACGCCTTCTGTGTGCATTGTAAAAGAACCGAAAGAGATTCCTTGCAAAGGCGGAAGTTTTTTTGGAAGAAGAATATTCTGCAAGTTTTCTGCAATTTTGCTTTCTTTTGAGATTTCGTTTTTTTCGTTGTAAACCTGAAAACTAATTGTTGTTTTTAATGCTGATTCTGCAAATCCTGCAAGCGTAAGCGCCCAGTCAAATTCTTTCTGGGTAAATTCTTTGCCTGGATTTTTGGAAAGAGCGATAAGTCCAATTACAATACCGCGACCTCTCAAACGGATTGGAATAAAGATAAAACTTCCGAGTTTTAAGAAATCTTCAGGACCGTTTTCTGTAATGCGAGGATCGCTTTTTGGAGAGTTGATGATTTCAGCTTTTCCAGAAGATGCGATTTCTCCAAAGATATTGTCGCGGAGAGCGAATGTTGCAAATTTAAAACTTGTTGAAACACGAAGTTCTTTGTGAGGAAGTTCCGCTGGAAGCTTGTATGGCGGCGGAAAAACGCCCAAAAATGATTTTACGTTGATAGAATCTTCAAAATCGTCAACCATAAGAACTGCGCCACCGTCAGCGTTTGTAATTTCCATACAGGTTTTGTTTATCGAGTCCAAAAGATTCTGCATTCCTTCTTTGCTTCCGAAAGAATCCGAAGCGAGAATTACAAAAGAACGTCCTTTTTCGATAAGGTTTACTTCGTCAGGTTTTATGTCTTCGACTATGATTTCCGGTTTTTTGATTTCTTCTTCATCAACAGGTTGTTCTGAGACTTCTTCTTTTGGTTTGCCGAATGCGAGCATTACGAGATAAGGAATTAAAACCGCTGTTGCAAGAATCAGTAAAAATACAAAATTTGAAATTCCAGGATTAAAAATCGTATAAATGCAGTCGAAAATCAGTATAAGCACCGACAAAAAAGAAAGATAGCTTACTTTTGCTGTTTTTCGTGTTTTTATTACTGCCAAAAAGATAAAAAGAATTGTTGCCAGAATGGCTGTTCCTAAAAGGGGAAGGTAGGCAATTGCATCTGAGTTGAACAATTTAGGCTCTCCATTTTTGTTATGTTTTTATAAAGAATTGTAATGCTGCTATTTTTTCCCGTCAAGATAAAGATTTTGCCGAAAACGTTAAAAATGCAGTTTTTTATGGATAAATTTTTTAAAGCTGCTCTTTTTCGATTTTCTTTTTTAATAGAATTTTTTTTATTTTGTTTAAAAGCCTGCGCCAAAAACTTTTTCCGAATTTTGA
>NZ_DLLH01000056.1:12665-48058 GCF_002476655.1 Treponema sp. UBA7567 | reverse complement strand
CGCATCGTCAATTGTAAAATCGTTGCCGAATTTTGTTTTGATTTCGTCCCAGTATTTAATTATATAAACGTACATGTCGCTTTTTGTGCGGCCCTTAAAATATTTTAAGATGTGATGTCTGTCGATTACGCGGATGACAGGAAGATAGACCGTTCTAAACCATGAAAGAATTGCCTGATCCATTCCGATTTCTTCTGTTTTGTTCATGTTGATGTAATATTTATGTGTCAAAATATGGTTGTAGATTACGTCGTATTGTCCTGGAACTGAAAAATCTAAAACCCAATAATCCGTAATATCGCCAAATCCAGTTTCAGAATAAAAAACTCTTTTTTCGTAGCTTATTACCTGCTTTGTAATTTTTTGAAGAGAATCTTTCGGGTTAAGGTGAATTTCGCTTTGAAGGCTTACAACTTCCGCGTCGATAAATTCAACCCCTTTTGCCTTTGCTACTGACACCCGGTGGTTGCCGTCGCGCACAAAATAAAGACCTCCGAGTTCATAAAGTGTGATTGGCGGAAGGTTTATGTCTTTTATGTGCGCCATGTCTATGTGTTCCCAACGGGTTTTTAAGTGCATTTTTTTTGGAAAAAAACGGTTGTCAAAATCCTGATACCGGGATTCGCTTCCTACTATGAGCTTTACAGGAACTGTTTTCATGCCAAGATAAGTTTCGTTTACTGGTTTGAGCATTTTTTTTATGTCGGAAAATGAAATCAGCGTGGTTTCTTCCGGATTTAAAAAATGCTGTATTTCGTTAAAGAGAGCTTTATTTCTTGCTTTTGCAAAATCTTCGCTTGTTTCTGAAGAAAGAAGGTTTTCAGACATTAGATTCTCCTATTGTATTTTCTGGGGAAGCAAAAAGATTCAAAACTATGTGGCTGTACGCATTTATTACAATGGTTTCTGTTTTTCCTTTGTTTTTTACAGTGGTAATTCGCTGGTCGTTTGCGTCGTAAAGGTGAATATGTCCGTGAATTAAATACGAAGGAGAAAATCTTCTTATAAACCAGTTAAAACATTCAAACCCGCGGTGGCAAGGATCTTCTTTATCGTGAATATGGCGCGGAGAAGCGTGTGTTAAAAAAATGTCTAGATATTTACCGTAACGGATTTTGTTCCATAAAAGGCCTGGAACCATTTTTAAAAGTGCGATTTTCATCTGCCGTTCTGTGTACTGGTTTAAGCCGTTGTTGTAGCGCATTGAGCCGGAAACTCCGGAAATGAGCAGCGGCCGGATTTTGTGCGTTTTTGAATCTTCTATAAGAAGATGTTTGTCGCGCAAATTTTTAAAACCTGCATAAGTTGCTCCAAAACAGCCTTTCATGTCGAGAATGCTTATTTCCTGGCGAAGTGTCGGATGCGCTCCTTTGTGGGCTTTTTTTTGTTTGTGATAATATCTGAATTCGGTAAGGTTGTGGTTTCCGAAGATAAAAAAAGCCGGTTTGTTGAGGGTTGAAACTATAAAATCAATGTAGTCAGAAGGCAAATCGCCTGCGCACAGAATTGCATCGACAGAAGCAAAACGTTCTTTTGCGAGAGAACTGTAAACGAGAGGGTCAATCTGATCAGAAACGCAGAGTATTTTCATGAAACTAAATGCCGGCTTTTGAAAGAATGTTTTCGAGTTTTTCTTTGCCGATTAGTTCAATCGGGCGGTTTTCTGCGAACCCTGTTGCCGAGCTTGTAAAGCCGGAAGAAGTGCAGACTATTGTTTTTGAACAGTTTACAGCCTTTGACTGATCGAGAAATTTTCTGATTACAGAATCTTCGATTGCGTCGGTATCGCGGCTAAAAATAAGAAGATAAAGCTGCTTGCGGACGTTCATCCAGTCGTCAGCCTTTTGTTCTGTGCATGTCATTACACAGCCCCACTTTTTGGATTCGACTTTTTGAACAGCCATTGAAAAACCTGCCATTGCCGCTTTTTTGCAGATTTCGATAAATTCTTCCTGAGAGCAGGTTAAATATTCTTTCATTGCATCGTTTGACTGCAAATCCTTGTATTCTGAAAGTTTTGCAGAAACGTCGCGGAATGAATGATTGTGCTTATAGATAATCTGCCACTGCTCGATTGCTTTGTCGATGTCGCGGTTGCGCTCATAGCAGGAAGCAAGAAAGTATCTTGAATATAGTGTTTCTTGAGAACTTTCGTCCTTAGAAGCCTTTACTGCGCGGTCGAATTCGGAAAGCGCGTTGTCTAAAGAATTTGCCATCATATAGCACGAGCCGCGCTCCAAAAGAGCACGCTGGCGATATTCAGGGTCGCGGAGCGCTTTCTCAAACGCGTTTACGGCTCCTGGATAGTCTTTGTTTTCTTTTAAGATTTTTCCGAGATAGTAGTATGAAGAATAAGTTTCCGGGCTAAGGCTGATTGCAAGGTCGATTTCTTTTTTTGCTTCTGCAAACTGTTTTGAGCGGAAAAGCAAAAGTCCCATTGCAGCGTGAGCCTTTACGTGCCGTCGGTTGAACTGAATTGCCTTCTGGTAAAAACCGAGAGCCATGTCTGCGCGGTTTTTTTGTTCGTAGATTTTTCCGCAGTTGTAATAATTTTCTGCGTTTGAAGGATCAATTTTTGTAAGAAGCAAAAATTCTTTTAAGGCTTCTTCCGGCTGGTTGAATTTTAAATAAAGCTGTGAAAGCTGTTTGCGGAAATCTTTTTCTGGAATTTTCGAATCGAAAATTGCATTTTGTGCAACGAATTTGTACTCCATTAAGGCGAGCTCGTTTTTTTTGTCCGCAAGATACGCTCTTCCAAGATAGTAATGTGTTAAATAATCGCGAGGATCTTTTGCAAGCATTGCTTTTGCGATTTTTTCCGCGGCGGAATACTTTCCGTTTTTTATGAGTTTTTTAATTGAATCGAGTTTTTTTGGCTGCACGAGGGATTTTATTACGGCAACTGCAAGAAATGTTACACCTACAAGAAGTATTGCAATTATTACAAGCTGAATCGGATTATCCATGTTTCTTAGGCTCCATAAAAATGTATACTTTTGTTTTTTCTAAAAGAACAGAATAAACTTTTGGCGTGGATATGTCAAACTTGGAAAATCGCAATATAAAAATGCTTACGCCGGATGCGGAGGGCGCAAGTTGCCGAAGGCAATGAAGCGAAAGCGGAACCCAAAGCAGCCGGTTTTTGCGTTTTTTTTGTTTTGCTGACAAAAAAACTGGGCTTTTAAAGTTTGTTGGCGTCCGTCTTAATCGCTTAATCTATAGAAAATTTAAGCCGATATTGTTGATATGAAAAAAAATTTTTGTTTGATTTTGATTTGTTTTTGTCCTTTTTTTGTTTTTTCCCAGGCGAAGAAAAATCTTGCCGCAAAAAAAAATGCGGCTTCTAAAAATGCGAAGGAATCTGTTAAAAAAGAAGAAATTGTTACGGTTTTTAACGAGGATTATGAAACAGGCGAAAAACTTTTTGGATTGAACAAGCCTGCGGAAGCGATTCCGTATTTTGAAAAATGTGTTGAGCTTGAAAATATAAACCCGAATGTTTGGATTCATTTGGGAGTTGCGTATTATCAGACCGGAGATTTTACCCGTTCTCTTGCATGCTGCGCGCGCGGTTTGACAAAGGAAAATACCGACCACAAAATTCTTGCCTACAATGCTGGAAATTCTGCATACGCGCTTACAAATTATGCAAGGGCCGATGCTTGTTATGCGATTGCGATCCGCGAAGATGAAAATTTTGGGCCTGCATATTTGAATAGGGCGAATGCGCAGTTAAAGCAGGATCATCTGCAGGACGCAAAACAAAATTACGAAAAATATCTTGAGCTTGAGCCGGAATCTAGCCAAAGGCCGGAGATTGAAAGGCTGATTTCTCTTCTTGGTGAAGAAATCGAAAGGCGTGCAAAAGAAAAGCCAGAGCTTATCGACCTTGATTTTGCGAATGTAAAAAATGATGAAGTTATTGTTGAACAGAAAGAAAAGGTGAATTATGAGATTCCTGAAGAAAAAGTTGAGGATGACGAAAAAAACGAAGAGCTTGTCCGTTCTGAAATTGTAAAGGCGCCTCCGCTTCCGCAAAAAGAAGATGAGCTTGTCGAAAACGAAACAGAAGCGGAAGAACCGTTGAAAGTTGTGCCGGAAGATGAGCCTGTTGAAATTGCGTTTGGCGGAGAAGAGCCGGTTGTGGAAGCGGTTGAAAAGAGCGTTGCGACGGCTCCTGTTCTTGTTCCGGAAAAGGCGGAACTTGAAAATAATGAAGAAGCTGCTGCTGTTCAGGATGAAAAAAAGGAATTCTTTGGTCAGGAAAATCTTGCGGACGCAGTTTACAGCCTTCCTGCTGGTGTTGTAGCTCTAAAGGCTTTAAATGCAAGTTTTTCTCCTAACAGTCCTAATTCAAGGCAGCAGAAGCAGATTTTTAATGTCAGCGCGACCGACAGAAATAAAATCGAAACTTATGTTCTTGAAATTACAGATGAATACGGAAATACCGTAAAGACTATAAAAGGCAAAAAACTTCCTGACAGAATTGAATGGGATGGAAAAACGGACTCTGGCCGGTTGGCAGACGGAAGGTTTTCTGCAAAAATTTCTGTCAATTACAGGAATAATGGAAGCGTAGACGCGGAAGGAAATTCGTTCAGCTGCTTTAGCAATGTTCCTCAGATTACTCTTGTTCCTGAAAGCGACAGTTTTTCTCCAGATGGCGACGGAATTGACGATAAGCTCAGCTTTAAAGTTTCGTCTGAAAGCGAAGCGCTTGTAAAAGACTGGAAATTTGAAGTTAAGATGAATAACCGCACAATTTACTCGAAGAGCGGAACTGGAACTCCTCCGGAAAATATAGAATGGGACGGGAAAACTAATTCGGGCGAAACTGTGAAAGACGGAAACAGTTTGAGTTACAAAATGTCTGTGACGGACGCGCTCGGAGTTTCTGCCCAGGACAGCGGAAAAGTTGAGGTCACAAAGAGCAAAAAAGATCCTGTCGTCGCAAAAAACGTTGAAATAAGCGAAAACCCTGACGGCACTGTAAATATTGCGATTCCGACTCTGTCTTTTAAAATCAACAGTTCGGAGCTTGTAAATACTGAGCAGAATTCACAGACACTCAAAAAAGTTTACGATATTTTGGTTGATGAAAAATACGAAGAATACAGGGTAACTATTACGGGCTATGTAAATCCTGATGGAGAAGAGTGGACGACAGAAGAGCAGATTCTCGCCCTTAACCGCGCAAAATCTGTCGAAAACAGGCTTAAAGGACTTGGCGTTCCTGAAAACAGGATGGAAGCCAGATGCGGAGAAGGAAAGTCTGCGAATAAAGAATACAACCGCCGCGTTGAGTTTAAGTTAAGAAAATAAAACGGACGATATTTTTATTGCCATCAAAGGCTCATCTAGTTCTTCTTACTCTGGCAAAAAGCTGTTCCTTTGTGAGCGTTGTCCAGACTGGACGTCCATGAGGACAGTGCGGGTCTGGAAGTTTTAGGGCTTGTTTTGCAAGTTCTTCGGCTGCCGCTCTGTCCAAAACATATCCGTCTTTGACTGCGGCCTTGCAGGCTGTCATTGCGGCGACAGAGTATATTATGTCTTCTGGCTTTACGAGCTTGTCGAGAAGCGCGCTCTGAAGATCCTTTTGCGTGCCTTTCCATCTTGCCGGAACTTCCGAAAATTCAAAAACTCCTTCGCCTGCTTTTTTTCCTGTAAAACCTGCATTTTTTAGAAATGGAAGCGCGGCTTCAAGATATTTTTCTTCGGACTCGTCCTCTGTCGTTATTTTGTAAGGAATTAAAAGAGACTGTGTTTCTTTTTTTTCCGAAAGAAGCTTGTTAAAAATTATCCGTTCGTGGGCGGCATGCTGGTCGATAAAATAAATTGTGTCCTGAACTTGAGCTATGAGAAAGCAGTTTAGAACGGTTCCGATGTAGCAAAAACCGTCTGAGTCTGGCTTTGTGAACTGCGGAAATTCTGTCTTTTCGTAAAGTTTTGAGATCGATTTTTCGGAAATATGGTCATTTTTGTAAGAGTGGTTTTCGTAAAGCGTTTTTTGTGTTGTCTGAGTGCTGTCGTAATTAAAAAATCTTGAACGCAGGTCGCCGCCTTTTTTTTGAGAATTTGTTGAGATTTCAGAATTTTCGTTTTTTTCTTGAAGTTTTGAATTTTCTGAAAGAGCGAGAGTTGCAAGCGATGAGAAAAATTGTGTTTCGGAATTTTCATTCGTTTTTGACTGGTTTTTCAAAATTTTTATTGAAGGTAAGGTTTCTCCAAAATCGAATCCCGGAACATTGTTCTGTTCTTCGTTGTCCTTGTCTTCAAAAATCTGGGAATTCTTGATTCCGTATGAGCGGAAATATTCTTTTACGGTTGAACTTACTCCGTGGTGAAGTGCTGAACTGTCTCTAAATCGAACTTCTTTTTTTGCTGGATGAATGTTAAAGTCCACGGTCGAAGGATCAACTTCCGCAAAAAGAGCTGCCACCGGATGTGTTCCGTTCGGAAAAAATCCCTGGCATCCGTATTCAATCGCCTGCAAAAGTGAAAATTCCTGAACGCGCCTTCCGTTTATGTAGATAAAAATTTGCCTGCGGTCGCTTCTGTAAACCGTTGGTTCGCCGATTACAAGTTTGAAATTCCATTCATTTCCGCCGCAAGCCTTTAATTCTGCAAAATTCTCGGTTGATTCGTTCAATTCAAGGGCGGAAACAAATCTTTCTGTCAAAGTAACGTCTTTTGGCAAGTCAAGCCTTAGCGAATTGTCTGTTGTAAGGCGGAATGCGATGTCTGGGCGCGGAAGCGCTTTTTCGACAAAAGTTTCGCGGCACAGCATATTTTCGGATGCAGGACGTTTTAAAAATCTTCTGCGGGCAGGATAATTTTCAAAAAGACCTTCGCTCATTACGATTGTTCCTTCTCCGTTTTGTACAAGAGGAATCTGTTCGAGCAGATGGTCTTCTAAAATGCTTGCCTTCATCCTCCAGTTTCCCGAAGAAATCGAAAGCCTGCTTACTGCGGCGATTGAAGCCAAAGCTTCGCCTCTAAAACCGAGAGTTGTTATGTTGTTCAAGTCGGCAGTGTCTACGATTTTGCTCGTTGCGTGCGGACGGGCACAGGCTGATAAATCCTCTTTTGTCATGCCAGAACCGTTGTCAGAAATTCTTATTTTTTCAATCCCGCCACCGGAAATTTCTACGGAAATTGAATCTGCTCCGCTGTCTACGGCATTGTCCATAAGTTCGCGGACAATGGCGTTTGGACGGTCGATTACTTCTCCTGCGGCAATTTTTCTTGCAACATCGGCACTCAGTTGTCTTACAGCTCTGCGCACTTTTTTGTCCTGCGGCATTTTACTGTCTTAACCCCTGTACTGGCGCTCCTGCCGTGCCATTTTCTGCATCAGCGGCCGAAAAAAGATCCATTTGCGGCGGAATTTCTGTTCCTGTCGGATTTTTTTCTGCTTTTACAGGCTGGTTGGTCAAAATCTGGATTTTTCCTTCGATTTTGTCGAGATCGGCTTCGAGGGATTTTGCAAGTTTTATTCCTTCTTCAAAATCTTTAAGCGCGTCTTCGAGCGAAATATCCGTGCGTTTTATGTCGTTTGTGAGTGATTCAAGTTTTGCAAGGTTTTCTTCAAAAGTCATTTTTCCTTCTCCTCGTATTTTTTTTAGTCTACAGTTGCGAGAATTTTTCCTTCTGCCGGGTAGATTTCGATTTTTTCTCCGTTTTTTACGTCGGTCTGACTGCGTATAATTTTTCCGTCTGCGGTTTTTACCATTGAGTATCCTCTGGCAAGAATCGTTTTTGGGCTCGCTCCTTCCAGAATTTGAACTGATTCACGTAAAAACTGCCGGAAATTTTTAATTTTTTCGTCAAAATTTGTTTGCAGCGCATTTTTTGCATTTTCAAGCCGCATAAGATAAGGCTGTTCAATCGTCCTGAACCGCATTTCCATCGAATCTGGATTGAATGACTTTATCAAAAGCTTCATTTTTTCGACTTTTGCATTTATCAGGCTTAGCATTTCGTTTTGATAGCCATTTAAATCGTTTTTTATGTCAATCAGCTGGGGAACTGCAATTTCTGCCGCGGCCGAAGGCGTCGGAGCGCGACAGTCAGCGGCATAATCGCAAAGTGCCCAGTCAATTTCGTGTCCGACTGCGCTTATTACAGGAATTTCGCTTTTGGCAACTGCGCGAACCACAGATTCTTCGCTAAAAGGAAGCAAGTCTTCTATTGAACCGCCTCCACGACCGACAATAAGCGTATCTACCATTTTAAAATCGTTCGCAGCTTGAATTTGCCGTACAATCGAAGGCGCTGCATCGTTTCCTTGGACAACAGCCGGAAAAACAATTACTTCTACAGCCGGATTTCTGCGTTTTGTAATCTGTAAAATGTCTCTCAGAGCGGCGCCGGTCGGACTTGTTATAACGCCGATTTTTTTTGGAAAAAAAGGAATTCTTTTTTTTCTGTCGGAATTGAAAAGACCTTCTGCCGCCAGGCGCATTTTTCGTTCCTCAAGAATTTGCAGTATATTTCCTTCTCCTGCAATTTCCATTTTAGAAATAATAATCTGGTAATTTCCTCTCGGAGCGTAAACCGAAATTGAACCTGTGCAGCGGACTTTTATTCCGTCTTTTGGCACAAATTTCAGGCCAGAAGTTTTTCCCCGGAACATAACTGCGCTTATTTGAGAATTTTCATCTTTTAATGTAAAATACAGATGTCCGCTTGAATTTGGTCTGTAACCGGAAATTTCTCCTTCAAGGCTTATGTTTACAAAAGAAGATTCCAGCAATTCCTTGATAACCGAAGTTAAACTGGTTACTGAAAAAACTGTATCTGATGGAAAAAGTTGTGTTGCCATAATTTTTTCCAATTTTATACAATCAGTTTATCTTGTTCAATCGAAAAACCGATAAATATAAAATGAAAAAACTTGTAATTCTTTTTGCCGGAGAAAAGCCTGGCTTTAGATATGAAAAAAAATTTGATTCTCTCTGTGCCTTTGAAAAAACTCTTGAATGGGCTTTTTCCGTTGAAAATTCGATAAAAACCGTAATTTTTACAAATAAAGAGAATTTTCCGTTTATAAGCGAATGTCTTCCTCAAAAAAAAGAGATTTTGCTTGTTCAGCACGAAGACTGGACGAATGCGCTTGTCGCAAAGGAAATTGCTTCTCAGTGCGCGCAAAATTCTGCTGATTTTGCAGTTTTTGCCTGGGCGGATTCTCCGTTTTTAAATAAAGAGCTTACAGATGAGCTCGCATTTTCCCATGTTCAGTACAAGGCTGAATATACTTTTGCCGACGGTTTTGCAAGTGGCTTTGCCCCGGAAATTATTGACAGGGGAGCGGCCGCGATAATTGCAAGTCTTGCGGAAAATTTTCAAAAATCAATTGGAGAAAAGCCTGCTTCCCGCGATGCGCTTTTTTCCATTATAAGTTCGGATATAAATTCTTTTGAAATAGAAACTGTTATTTCAGATAAAGATTATCGGATGCTGCGTTATAACTTTGAATGTTCTTCAAAATCTGGTTTTACTTCTTGTGTCCGTCTTTTTGAAGAAGCAAAAATGCAAAAAAAAGATTTTTTGACGCCAGATTTTAATGTTTACGAAATTTCTGATTTGGCAGAAAAAATGCCAGGAATCCAGCAGACATTGCCTGCTTATTACAATATTCAGATTTCAAATTCTTATAATACAAAAAGCCTTTACTGTCCTTACGGAAAACTTTTTTCTGACAAAAAAATGCCTTTTATGCAGCTAGATGAATTTAAAATTCTCGTAAAAAAAATTGCAGATTTTTCGGTTCAGGCAACAGTCGGACTTTCGCTTTTTGGCGAGCCGGTTTTAAATCCAGATTTTGTTGATTTTGCGCTTGAAGTTTTAAAATATCCTGAATTAAAGCTTTTTATCGAAACTGACGGACTTTGCCTTTCTGAAGAGCAGGCAAAAAAAATTGCAGAAGCTTCAAAAAATTCTTGCCGCATTGACTTTGCGGTTCAGCTTGACAGCGTTGATGAAAAAATGTACGAAAAAATGAATGGAATCTCGGGCTCAAATTTTCAAAAAGCCTTAAAAACTGTTTCAATGCTTTCTCAATTTTTTCCATCGCACGTTTATCCGCAGTTTACAAGAATGAATGAAAACGAAGAGCAGCTTGAAAGTTTTTATCGTTTTTGGAAAGAAAAAACTTCTCCTTCTGGCGGACAATTTGTGATTTTGAAATACGACAGCTGCGCGGGACTTTTGAGCGATGAAAAACCCGCAGACCTTTCTCCTCTAGAACGGAACGTTTGCTGGCATTTGAGGCGCGATATGAATATTCTTTCAGACGGAAGCGTTCCTTTGTGCAGATCAAGAATTTCGGAAATTGCCGGAAATGCAATTGGAGAGCCTTTTGAAAAAATTTGGGATTCAGTTCAGAAAGAAGTTTTGAACCACATGAATAAAAATTATTGCGAAAAATGCCGAGCCTGCGATGAATACTATACCTTTAATTTTTAACGAACGACAGATAAACCGAGCTGTGCTTGGAGGAAAAGATTCTCCTTCCGAAATAAAACTTCCGGCCGGGCTTTTGCTTTTAAATGGAAAAGGAAGCCAGTTTCGTTCTGCCATTTTGGAAAAACTGATAAAAATGGGTTTTGAGCAGATTGTTTCGGTCGAAAAAAATCATGAAAATTACAATATAAATGAACTTTCGCGCAAATTTCCGTCAGTAAAATTTGTAATTCCTTTGGAAAACGTAAACGAAGGCGAACTTATAAATATCGGAATGTCGGAATTTTCGTGCGAAAATGTTTTGGTTTTTCGCGACAATTTAAAAATCGAAGGCGAATTGATTTCTTCACGTGTTCTTGAAAAAATTGAGGACTTAAAGATTTTATGCGCCAGTCCACGGCTCACTTGCGGTTCAATTACAAATTTTCCTTTGATTTTTTCACCGACTGTAAAAGGTTCAACTTTTGATGTTTTTGCCTCATCTTCGATTTCTGACGGTTTAAAAACGCTTTATCCGCTTGATAACATCGGTATTTATAATAGAAAAAAATTTATTGAGCTCGGTGGTTTTGATTACACAATAAATTCTCTGCACTGGCAGACTCTGGACTTTTTTATGCGCGCCTGGCTTTGGGGCGAAAAAGTCTTAATTTCAACTTTGTACAGTTTTTCTTATGAAGATGATTTTCCTGTTGAAAATTTGACTGCGAACTTGTCCTACGGACGGTTTTTCTTAAAAAATTTGCTTCCGCGTTTTGACGAAGATCACGGAGTTATTCCAAAATCTTCATTTTTTGTATATCTTTTAAGGTCAGGATGCGGTTTAATTGAATCTTACAGACAGTTTTGCGATGCCCGGAATTGGGTTTCCAAAAACAAATACCGTTTTAAAATCGATGCAAAATATCTTGTAGAAAACTGGGGAAAAATAAAATGACGATTCTTGTTGTCCAATGCAGGCTTTCTTCCACCCGTCTTCCGGGAAAGGCTTTGCTGCCGCTCGGAAATTCAACTGTTCTTGACTGGACTCTTGCCGCTATGAAAAAAGTTCCAGCAGATGAATATTATCTTGCGACAGACAGCGAAAGTTGCGGACAGCTTGCTCCGGTTGCAAAGCGCAATGGTTTTAGTGTTTTTGAAGGTCCTCTCGAAGACGTTCTTGAACGTTTTTGCCTTTTGATAAAAAAAACTAAGGCAGATACGGTAATTCGTGCTACTGCGGACAATCCGTTTCTTTTTTATGATTGCGCAGTTTCTCTTCTTGAACAGTATAACCGCCGTTCTCAGACTGGAAAATGCGACTACATAACTTATACAGGGCTTCCGCATGGAAGCGGAGTTGAAATTTTTAGTGCAAAATCGCTTTTAAAAGCCGCTTCTTTGACAGAAGAGCCTTATGACCACGAACACGTCGGCCCGTCTCTCTACAATCATCCTGAAAATTTTACGAGTGTAATGCTTTCTTCACCTTCTCAGTGGAACAGACCGTCTTTAAGAACGACAATCGACACTCTTGCGGATTATCGCCGCGCCTGTACGGTTGTAAGAAATCTCGGCGGAAACGGGCCTTATACGAGTGAAGAAATTATTCATGCTTTTGAAGATGATTCTATAAAATTTCCTGTTTTGTGCGTTCCTTGCGTAAAAAAAGGAAAGGGAACAGGCCATTTGCGCCGCTGTCTTGCAATTGCCGTTTCAATCGGTGCAAATGTTTATATTCCAGATGATGCAGACCTTGAGGAAAAAGATGAAGTAATCGAGGCGGCAAAAAAAGATGGTTTTTCAGAAAGCCAGATAGTCAATTCTCTTCCGGAAAAAGACGAATACAGTCTCATTGTAACCGATGCCTTTGTCTTAGACCGGGAATTTGCGTTAAAACTTTCATCGCTTGCTCCTCTTGCTGCGATTGACGAAGGTTCTTTGAATACGGATTTGTGCGATTACCTTCTGGATATAATTCCTTCTTATGGACTTCAGCGCCCTGCAAATATTTCAGATCCGTCATATATAACTCTTCCAAAAAACAAACGCACGGAAAAACTTAAGAATACCGAAGACATAAAATCAATTCTTGTTACTGTCGGCGGTGAAGATCCTGCCGATTTAGTTGTTCCAGCTTCGGTTTCTTATGCAAAACTCGGTTACAAAGTTACGGCCATTGTTCAAAATCCTGAAGCTTCTGAAAAACGCGTTGAGCCTGAAATTTTAGACAAAATCACTTTTATAAAACCTGTGCACAATTTGCGCGAGCAGCTTTTTAATTACGATGTTGTCGTAACTCATTACGGATTTACTGCTTTTGAAGCGGTTGCCGCAGGCTGCGCAGTCGTCCTTCTTGGAACAACTCCTCTTCACGTAAATCTTGCTAGAAAATACGGATTTAAGTGTCTTTCGGCGCAGAACATAAACGAAATCGGCGCAGAATTTTCACTTTCTGATGTAAATGAGCTTTACCCTGAGGGGCATTTTGCCCGGCTTTCTCCAGAAAAAAATGATTTGGGAAAATTTGTCAGAATGCTTTCAAAGGGAAAAAGGCTGTTCTGCCCGATTTGCACGACTGATCATCTGACTTTTGAAGATCAGATTATTTGCCGGACAAACAAACGCACATTCCGCCGCTGCAATACTTGCGGAATGCTTTATATGTCTTATACGGCAGATTCAGAAAACACTTCTTACAACGAAAAGTATTTTTTTGAAAATTACAAAAAACAGTACGGAAAAACTTATCTTGAAGATTTTGAATCAATAAAAAGTCAGTGCGTAAGGCGAACAGGTGTGATTGACTATATTTTCCGAAATTCTCATAAACTTATTACTCCTGCGGTTCTTGACGTAGGCTGTGCTTTTGGTCCGTTTATGGATGCTGCAAACGATGCCGGATGGCAGGTTTTTGGAACAGATATTTCCGCCGAGGCCGTAAGTTATGTTCAGGAAAAGCTCCATTATCCTGCAACCTGCACCGCTTTTCCGGCTTTTGATGCTGCAGCCGAGTTTGGAATAAATGAGTTTGACGCCGTTACGATGTGGTATGTAATCGAGCATTTTCAAAATTTGGACAGCGTGCTCAAGGCTGTTTCAAAAATATTGAAAAAAGGCGGAGTTTTTGCATTCAGCACGCCTTCTGCAGGAGGCGTTTCCGGAAGGTTTAACACTCATTCGTTTTTCCAAAACAGCCCGGCTGATCACTATTCACTTTGGGAACCGAACCGCGTTTCTTCGATTTTAAAAAAATACGGATTTAAAATCGAAAAAATCCTGAGCACAGGCCATCATCCGGAACGATTTCCAAATCTTGCCGGTTCAAAACCAAACAGCCTCAAATGGGCTTTTTATACGGCTGCAAGCCACTTTTTTGGGCTTGGTGATACTTTTGAGGTTTATTGCCGGAAAGAACGCGATATTCAGCAGTAAAATTTAAAAACCGAATTTAAAAAGGAAAATTTTAAAAATGAACGAAAAAGCAGTAATCATACTTGGCGCAGGACTTATGCAAAAACCTGCAATCTGTGCTGCAAAGGAACTTGGTTTTAAGACAGTTGTTGCTGATGGAAATCCTGACGCAGTCTGCTCCAAAATGGCAGATATTTTTGAGCCTGTCGATTTAAAAGACAGGGACGGTTTGGTTCATCTTGCTGAAAAAATCAAAGAAAAAGGAATGATTATTGCCGGTGTTTTTACGGCTGGCACTGATTTTTCGGCAAATACAGCTTACGTTGCAGAGCATCTTGGTCTTTTTGGACACAGGTACGAATCTTGCCTGAACGCTTCCAATAAAGTCAGAATGCGCGAATGTTTTAAGAAAAATGGAGTTCCGAGTCCAGAATTTGAAGAAATTGATGAAAAACGTCTGGAAGAACTTTTGGTTCTTGCAAGAAATAACAAAATTGCTTTTCCAAAAGTTATAAAGCCTGTCGACAACATGGGAGGCCGTGGTTGCAGGCTTGTTCGCTCAGAAGAAGAATTAAAACCTGCGGTTTCTTGCGCAATAAATAACAGCCGCACAAGAAAAGCGATTTTTGAAGATTATATGGAAGGCGCAGAATTTAGCATTGACGCGCTCATTTACAATGGAACTTTTACGGTTACAGGTTTTGCCGACAGACACATCTATTATCCGCCGTATTTTATCGAAACCGGACATACAATGCCTTCTGTGGCCGATTCAAAAATCAAGAACGAACTTATTGCAACCTTTGCCCTTGGAGCAAAAGCCCTCGGTTTAACTCAGGGAGTCGCAAAGGCAGATATAAAATATACAAAAAACGGTCCTATGATTGGAGAAATCGCAGCCCGTCTTTCTGGCGGCTACATGAGCGGATGGACTTTTCCACTTTCTTCTGGCTGTTTTCTTACAAAAGAAGCGTTAAAAATATCTGTCGGAATGGAACCTGATTATATTTTAAGGAACCGCAAAAAAATTGAATGGAATCCGCACCAGTCCGTAAAAAACAGCGTTCAGCCGTTTGAGCTTTATGAGCTTGAGTCAAAAAATGTGAGCGCAGAGCGCGCGTGGCTTAGCATTCCCGGAAAAATAGCAGAAATTCGTGGCTTAAAAGAAACTTCGGAAGTTTGCGGGGTAGAGGAAGTTCTTCCACGGGCAAAAAATGGCGATGAAGTGAATTTTCCGCGCAACAACGTAGAAAAATGCGGAAACATAATCACAAAGGCTTCTGACAGAAAAAATGCCGAAAAAGCGGCTTATGACGCTTTGAATAAAATTACTTTAATTCTCGAAACAAACAATAAAAAGACCGAAGATTTTCTTGAAAAAATTGAACTGGCGGACGAAAAAGGTTTTCCACCTTCAGCATTTGATGTTGAACTCGACTGGTCAAAAATCTGCAATATTCCTGCAAATGCAAAAATAGCGGATTTTGTTCCGGTAGAAATAAAAAACGTTCAAAATCAGATTTGCGATTGGAATCATTGCTCATTTGCCCAGATCGTCGAAAAATTTGATTCAATTTTCCCTGACCACGAAGAGCTTGACGGAAAAAAATTCTGGAAGTCGGCTTTGCGAGGCTCAATTCAGGGCATGTTGTACACGGCAAAAAAAACAATAGACGGTAAAAAAAGTGAATAAAAATCATAAAATTTTTTCAGTTTTGTTCTTTATTTTTTTAATTCCTCTTTCTGCTCAAAGAAAAATGCTTAATCTTCTTGAAGAAAGCGCAAAATCAGGAATTACAGTTTATTGGGACAGCCTTTCTGAAAGCGGAATCCTCGAAAAAAACGGACATCAGGTTTCTTTTAGAAAAGGCGATGATTTTATTCTTGAAGATTACAAGAAACTTGTGCTTGTAGACAGTCCGGAGGTAACAGATGGTGCAGTTTTTGTAAGCCAGAATTTTTTGAATGAAGCGGAAAGTCTTTTTAAGACGGAAAATTCCCAAAATGGATTTAAAATCGGTGCAATTCTGATTGATCCCGGACATGGCGGAAAAGATCCAGGGGCGCAATTTACTCACATTGTCAACGGCAAAAAAATCACTGTAACAGAAAAAGAGATAAACCTTTCTGTCGGAAAAATGCTTTATTCACGCTTAAAAGCCGCATATCCCGACAAAAACATTCAGCTTACGCGTTCAAAAGATGTTTTTCTTTCGCTTTCGCAGCGTACTGAAATTGCAAATTCAATAAAACTTAAGGACAAGGAAGCGATTCTTTATGTTTCTGTTCATGTAAATGCTTCGCTCGACAAAAAAGCCTCTGGTTTTGAAGTCTGGTATCTTTCTCCAGGTTACAGGCGCACGGTTCTTGAAAAAGGCAGCATTGAAGACAATGATTTGTACACGGTTATGAATTCGATGATGGAAGAAGAATACACAACGGAAAGCATTTTGATTGCAAAATTCATAATGGACGGAATGCAGGCTCAGGTCGGAAATCTTTCTTCNNTCTGCCCGCGGAATCAAGGCTGAAGAGTGGTTCGTCGTCAGAAATTCAAATATGCCGGCAGTTCTTGTTGAGCTTGGTTTTCTTACGAACCAGAAAGAAGGACTTCTCTTAAAAGATGAATCTTACTTGCAGAAGCTTTCCCTTGGAATATATAATGGATTATCTGCTTTTGTAACGCATTTTGAGCGTTCAAGAGGATTTACAGGTTCGAAATGATGAAAAAAATTTCTTCACTTTTAAAAAACAACCGGAAAGTTCAGTTGATTTTTGTTCTTCTTGTTGTTTTTATTGTTTCTCTTTTCTTTTATTTGCTTAATTTCCGGGGCTTTAGGTATTCGTTTCGGTATAATATTGCCGGAAGCCAAAATCTTGTTTATGAAAATAGAAATGTTCCGGACGTAGAAGGCAGTTCAAAACTTACTCTTTATGTTGAAGAGCTGCTTTCAGGACCTATGTCGCAGCGTGCAAGGCCGTTCTTTCCGCTAGGCACACGCGTGATTTTTTGTTTTTTGCGTGAAGGAACATTGTTTTTAAACCTCTCTGAACAGGCGATTATGAATTTTTCGCCGGACGTAAATTTGCAAAATAGTTATGAACTTTTGCAGATGAATGTAAAGGCTAATTTTCCATCTGTAAAGAAAATAGAACTCTTTATTGATGGAAAATCCGTCTTTTTGGACGATAAAATCCAAGCGAAAAACAATTGACAAAAGCAATTGGTTATAGAATAATTATTGAATAACAAGGCTACATCAATCGAATATAAGGAGCTTCGAATGAAGAAAACTTTCGTTTTATCCGTTGCAGGAATGATGCTTTTGGGTGCATCTGTATTTGCAAAGGAATCAACACTTATCGATTTCACAACTCTTGATGCTGATATTACTATCAAAGCTCAGGACAGCGATGTTGAAATCCCTGAAAACAGCCGCACAATTATGGATTATGGTGTTGCAGCTGGTGCAACTTTTGACCAGGAGCAGAGAGATCTTATGAAGACTTCTTTGTACCTTGGAGATTGGGAAATCGTTCTCAACAGTTCGGCTCAGACTGTAGGTGCTCTCGCTAACTCTCAGGTTGTGCCTGCGCCTGTTCGTGAAAGTGCAAAAGTGCCATTTGCTGGAAAAAATGTAATGGGTGTACGCATAGTATTCCCATCTGGAGCATATAATGCAAATGCAAAAATTGTTCCTCCATTCGAAATTCCTGCTTATGAACCGCTTTCAACAGCAGATGCAAATGGCAACCGTCAGCCACAGACAGACGAAGAAAAAGCTTCTGGACGCACATTGTTCGAAGCTGACAGTGATGATTCTCCAGCTTACGGTGTTGTAAAAAATGTTGGAACAATCAAATCAATTGCTGTTACAACCTTGGGTATGAATTTTCCTCATGGACTTTACGTTCTTCTTGGAGATACAGATGGTGTAACTCGCCGTTACTTCATGGGATACCTCGGATTTGACGGTTGGAAGACTCTTACTTGGAACAACCCGGATTATATTTCTGAAGTACGTACACGCGAAATTCGCATTTATCCGATCTATCCACGTGGTCTTCCGTTTGTTAAGTTTGCTGGATTCCAGATTACACGCGATGCTTCTCACGTAGGTGATGACTTCATCGGTTATTTCAAAGATGTAAAAATTATTTACGACAAAGCAGAACTTACTTCTGAACGCGACATTGCTGACGAGGATCTTTGGGGAATCGTAACAAAGAAAGAATCTGCTCGTCAGAATTTTGAAATGAGCCGTTTTGGTAACAAGCAGGTTAACCGCTACCTTGAAAAATCTAAGATGGCAACAGAAGCTTCATTCTCATCTTCACTTGATGAAAATTCTACTTCTAATGCTCAGTCTAATGGTGGTCAGGCAGCAGATGCTAAATAAGTTTTCTAAATAAAGGAAACTTCTGGAAACCGTCCGTGTTTTTCGGGCGGTTTTTTTATGCTCAAAATTTCTTAATTTGCTTTTTTTTATTTTCAATGTTAAATTTTATCAATGAGCAAAATTACTTTTTCAATTCCGCACAAATACGAAATCAAAAAAATCTACGAGTCTTATAATCAGGTTCTTTCAGAAATAATGCAAAAAATTGAAGCAAAACTTAAAAAAACGATAAAGCTTGCTTCAATGCCAACTTATAAATCAAGAATAAAATCTTTTAATTCGTATTACAGAAAAATTTTACGTCTTAAGACTGACGAATTTTCTTTTCGAGGAAAACTTGTCGAACTGACCGATATGATTGGCATAAGAATTATTTGTGCCTTCATAGAAGATTTGCATGAAGTAGAGCAGCAGATTCGCAAAAATTTTACGGTTAAAGAAGTTGAATATAAAGGCAGCGGTGATAATTTTAGGGAATTTGGATATGAATCGATACATGTTTTGATTTCAATACCTGCCGACTGTATGCCTGATTCTAATTCTGAAAAAGTTCCTGACGGACTTGTCTGTGAAATTCAGATAAGGACGATTTTGCAGGATGCCTGGGCGGAAGTTGAGCACGAGCTTATCTATAAAACAGAATTTTCTCCGTTTGATATGCCTTTAAGAAGAAAACTTGCTTCTATAAATGCAAGTTTAAGTCTTGCGGATACGATCTTTCAGGAAATTCGTGATTATCAAAAAAAACTTCAGTTTGAAACGTCTGAGCGCAGGGAATCTTTTTACGAAAAAGTTGACGAAGCAACCGGAGAATTCTCTGAAGAAGAAAAATCTAAGCTAAAAAATGACACTAAAGAAATTGGAAAAGCAAGCCAGTTTGTCAGGGGAACGATTGATGATATGTTGCTTGACGCTATACATGCGCATAATAACGGCGAAATGCAGAAGGCAATCATAATTTATACCCAAATTCTTGAATCAAAGCCTGTTCCTGCGGATATTGTTCTTTCCGTAGTTTTTAAGCACCGAGGAATGGCTTATTTTGCTTCCAATGATTATAAAAATGCGCTAAAAGATTTTGAGTCAAGCGTAAAATATGATGAAAATGGTTTCCGCTCTTACTACTATATTGGAATAGTCTATACAGTTCTTTTAAAATACGAAAAAGCAATAGAAGCGTTTTCTAAATCTCTTGAAATAAATGAATTTCAATCTCATGCACGTTACAGACGGGCCGTCGCCTATTCAAAAATTGGAGAAGACGAAAAAGCCTTGGACGATTTGTCTGCTGCTGAAGCTATGGGGCTGGAACTTGCGGATGAAAAGCTTTTTAAAGAAAAACTTCTTAAAAAGCTCGATATTAGCATGTAAAATTGATTAGAAAAAAAATAAACAAAAAGTTATAAAAAATTCAAAAAAAGAACTTTTGAGGTATTGACGTAATTTTTATGCTTTGTTATTATCTAATAGTCAACTGCGTTGCAGATGATATAAACAAGTCTCCTTCGTCTAGTGGTTAGGACATCGGGTTTTCATCCCGACAACAGCAGTTCAATTCTGCTAGGAGATGTAAAAGCCTTGTAACTAAAAGTTGCAAGGCTTTTTTTTGCGCTTTTGTTTTTTTTAGGGGCGGAGCGATGGAAATTAACAAACGGTTTTCGGATAATGCAAGAGCGGAAATGCGCGCCCAGATAAAAAACGCTTCTGGAAATGAAGTTTTTTTTTCAGGGTTGATAAACGAAAGCGGAGTTGTGGTTTCTGTCAGTGTCGGTGCCAGAGGTTCTTTGAATTCTGTCCCGGTAAATTTTTCGCAAAAGAGAAACTGTTCTGTCCTTATTCATAACCATCCTTCTGGAAATCTCAATCCTTCTGACGCGGATCTTATGGTTGCTTCAGAATGCTCTGAAAATGCCCAGGGATTTTACATAATAAACAACGAAGTTTCTGAAGTTTATGTTGTAATGGAACCAGTTCTACCTCGTGTTATAAAAAAGTTAAATTCTGAAAAAGTTGCCTTTTATCTTTCGAAAAACGGTCCTCTAGCTAAAAAATCTACAGACTATGAGGAGCGCCCTGTTCAACTTGAGCTTGTAAGAAAAATCGTAAGCGCGCTAAACGGCAACAAAATTGGTATTTTTGAAGCGGGAACTGGCGTCGGAAAATCTTTTTCTTATCTTATTCCTTCGATGCTTTGGGCTGTCGAAAACAAGGAAAGAGTAGTTGTTTCAACAGGAACTATAAATCTTCAGCAGCAATTGATTGAAAAAGATATTCCTGCGGCAGAAAAAATCATAGGAAAAAAAATAAAGGCAGTTCTTGTAAAAGGCCGGCAGAATTATTTGTGTTTGCGCCGACTTGATGAAACTGAAAAAGAGCGCGATTTATTCAATGAAGAACAGGAAATTTTTGATAAAATTTTTGAGTGGTCAAAAAATACACCGACTGGAAGCCGGAGCGACCTTTCTTTTATGCCTTCGGAAAATGTTTGGCAGAAGGTAAACTCGGAAGCGGATGCCTGCATGGGGATGAAATGTCCGTTTCGGGAAAAATGCTTTGTGATGAAGGTTCGCAAAGAGGCTGCCGATGCGAATATTCTTGTTGTAAACCACCATATTTTATTTGCAGATATTGAATCCCGGCTTGAAGGAGCAGGCTTTGAAGATACCGCTGTTTTGCCGCCTTATAAGCGCATTGTTTTTGACGAAGCTCACGGAATTGAGGATGCCGCAACCTCTTTTTTTAGCAATCAGATAAACCGTTTTAAAATTCAAAAACAGCTTAATCTTTTATACAGGACAAGGAGAGGTGTTGCCGCTGGCTTTTTATTCACGCTTCTTTCTCTTTCTTTTTCAGAAGAAAATTCGGACTCTCTGATTGAAAGCGTAAATCAAATAAAAGTCGCTTTGAACGGGCTTGAAGATGCCGGACTTGCGCTTTTAGAGCACGAATACACTCTAAGGCTTTTTAAGAATACTCAGACTCAGTTTGTGAACGTTCTTCATTCAATGTCGGTTTTGCAAAAGCATATTGTGGATTTTACAGGAAATGTCCGCAAGCTTTTTGACTGTATTCCAGAAGAAGCAAAAGACAGCCCTGTTTTGTACGAAACAAAAAGCGTTTTGAGAAGACTTGAAGATTCTGCGGTTGTTCTTGGCAGTTTTTTGTCATGGAACGAACATCCGGATTTTGTATATTGGATTCAAAAATCAAAGCTTAGTTCGGCAGTTGCAAAAAATATTGAAAATCCTTATTACGTTCAGTTTGTTCAAACTCCGCTTGATATTTCGCAGACGATGAATAAAGGTGTTTTTGAGCCCATGGACAGCGTTGTCTGTACTTCTGCCACGCTGAGCATAGGAAAATCTTTTAATTACTGGAAAAAGCGCTCAGGAGTTTTTTTTGCTGAAGAAGAGCGTATTTTAGAAGGGGATTTTCCTTCGCCTTTTCCTTATAAAACGAATGTTCTGTTTGCAGTTGCGAGGGACGCTCCTTTTCCGGAAAATGCCTTTGAATATCAGCGTTATATTGAAGATTCAATTGTCCGTTTGATTCGTGCGGCTGGCGGGAAAACGCTGGTTTTGTTTACTTCTTACGAATCTTTGAAACACGCTTGCGATATAGCCCGTAATGCGCTCAGACTTTCGGGGATAAAAATTTTAAAGCAGGGAGATGATGACAGATTCCGGCTTTTAAAAATCTTTAGAGAAGATAAGCCGAGTGTTCTTTTTGCAACAGATTCGTTTTGGGAAGGTGTTGATGTTCCCGGCGACAGCCTGTCTCAGGTAATTATTGCAAAATTGCCGTTCGGTGTTCCTAATAATCCTGTTTTTGCAGCAAAGTCGGAAATGATACAGCAGAGAGGCGGAAGTTCTTTTATGGAATTGTCTGTTCCTGATGCTGTTATAAAATTTAGGCAGGGATTTGGACGCTTGATGCGCAGAAATTCTGATAAAGGTGCAATCGTTGTTTTAGATAAAAGAATCGTAGAAAAGCAGTACGGAAAGATCTTTACTTCGAGTGTTCCTGAAACAAAAAAAATGTATGACTCTGTAGAAAATATAGCGCAAGCTGTCGCAGCCCTTATTGATTAGTTGACTTGATTGAATTTTTATTTGCTTGAATGATTTTGCAATGCGTTTGTATGCAAAAAAAATCCCGCAAAACCGTGTACTTTGGTCTGCGGGGGTTATATGGTCGCTATAAGAAATTTATTTTCTAAAATCTTTAGGACGACGTTTTGTGAGTTTGCATTTTGAACACTCAGCTACGTTGCGGAGTCTTCCGTTTTCGTACAAAGTTTTCATTACAATTTCGCCACCACATTCAGGGCATTCAAATTTCTGTGTTGCAACTGTTGTACGAGAGTTCTTACTAGCACCAGCCATGACTATCCTCCAAAAAATATTCGAATATGTTCAAATAGTATAATAAATTAGAAACTCTGTGTCAAGATTTAAAAAACATATAGTGAAAAAACTTTAAAATAAAACTCTAATTTGATATATTGATACGAATTAACAAAAAATCCATATTGACTATAAATCGTTCGTTTGTTAATATTTATAAAGTTTTTATTTGGGGGTGCCTCCTTTGGCTGGAAAAAAATCATCTGCAGAAAAAAGATATGCACAGAGCGAAGTTCGTCGCTTGCACAACAAAGCAATTAAAAGTGAAGTTCGTACTTATGCAAGACAGTTTGTAGAAGCTGTTCAGGCTAAAGACGAAAAGCTTGCTAAGGAAAGACTTACAACTTTAGTATCTAAGCTTGACTCTGCACGTAGTAAGGGTGTCCTTACACGCAATGCTGTTTCTCGCAAAAAGTCACGCATGGCGAAACTTTTTAACGTTTCATTTGCTGAAGCTCCTGCAAAATAATTTGGCATTCTCTATGCCTAAAAACCTGATGGCGTAAAGTTTACGCTTGCGTCATCAGGAATTTTTTTTTCTGAAAATGTTGTGAGGTAAATAAATGTCTGCTAAAAAAGTAACAAAATATGATTTAGTTGAATCTGTTTACCAAAAAGCGCAATGCGAAAAAAAAATCGTCCAGGATGTTGTAGAACAACTTTTGGATGAATTAAAAAATGCCTTAAAGGAAGGCAATACAATTGAACTTCGTGGTTTTGGAACTTTTGAACCTCGCTTGAGAAAAGGTCGTTCAAAAGCCCGCAATCCAAAAACAGGAGAGCAGCTTACCGTTGCGCCGCATTTTGTGGCTGCGTTTAGGGCTGGACAGGAATTAAAAAAATCCCTTTGGGATCTTCCTGTTTTTGAATCTTCGGCTACTGTTGAGTAAAAAAAGGAAGATGAGCCTTGATTCAGGTAGTCGCTTCTGTTCTTTTATCATCTTTCTTAAAATTCCTTTCACATCCTAATTTTATTTTTAAAAACGGGCTTTTTTTGTTAGCTTGGTTTTATTATATTCCTTTTTTATTTATAATTCCAAAATTTAGCTTGAAAAAATCTGCTTTGGCAGGCTTTGCCTATGGTTTTATCAGTTATTTTCTTTTTTGTTTTTGGCTTATTCGTTACGATGTGTTTGCGGCTTTAGGTGTTTATTCTCTTTTTGGAATTTATTGGGCTATAATTTTTGCTCTTTTGCAATTTTTTTCAAAAACAAGGAAATATGCTTTTATTTTTAATATTCTGATTCTTTTTTTTGCAGAATTCCTTTTTACAAAAGGATATTTTGCCTTTGGATACGGAGTTTCTGCTTATACTCAGTGGAAAATTCCTGTTTTAACAAGAGCTGTCCGATATACAAAAATTTGGGGACTGGATTTTTTAATTATTTTCTTTAACTGTATTGTTGTTGCGAATGTTTCTTATGTCATAAAATACAGACGTTTTAATTTTGTGCAGGCTGGTGGAGCGCTGTTTTTTGCAGTTCTTTTTATTCAGCATATTTTTATAGGTTTTTTTGTTGAAGAAACAGAGCCTTCTTCAACTTTGAAGACGGTTTTAATTCAAAATAATGCGGAGCCAAGAAAAGATGGAATTGAGCAGTATAAAAAAGAAATTGAAAGCTTAAAACGGCTTACAGATAAGGCTCTTATGCAGCATCCTGACATTCAGATTGTTGTTTGGCCGGAAACCAGCGTTGTTGTTGATGTGGTTTCTGCTTTTGATAAAAAATTGCGTTTTGGACGCGAAGATGAGCGTTCTGAGATGGCGATTGACCTTTTTGATTACATAAATTCAAAAAAATGCGACTTTATTCTTGGAACGAGTTTTAAAAATTATAACAGCGCTCTTTTGTTTTCCCCAATAAAGCCAATTGTTAATTCAAGACAGACAGTGCTTCCAAACTGGCAGGTTTACAAAAAAAATCATCTTGTGCCTTTTTCTGAAGATTTTCCGTTGAAAGGATTTTTTCCTGAGTATTACCAGCAGAGCGTAATAAGCGGCCGTTATTGGCTTGAAGGTGAAAAAATGAAGCTGTTAAAGTTTAGAGAAATTTTAATCGGAACTCCAATTTGCTTTGAAGATACTTTTTCTGAAGTCGGCGAAAAAATGGCAAAAATGGGGGCGGAGCTTTTTATCAGCCTTTCAAATGATTCCTGGAGTTATAGCGGAGCTTGTCAGATGCAGCATCTTGCGGCCGCAAGCTTTTGTTCAATGGAAAATGGAATTCCGATGATTCGTTCTTCAAACAGCGGTCAAACCTGCTATATCGACGGTTTTGGCAAAGTGAAGAAAATGATAAATCCTTTTTCTGAAAATTTTCTGTATTGCGAAGTTGAAATAAATAAGGTAAAATAGTAGATATGTCGCAAAATATTGAACTGAATAAAAGAGTTGAAAAAGAAGGAAATCAGAAAAAAAATCTGACTGTTTTTGGTCAGGAAACAGAATTTGACGGAGAACTCGAGTTTACTGACAATCTTGTGATTACAGGAAAATTCAGCGGAAAAATAAATGCGACCGGAGATTTAGAAATTGACAAAACCGCACTTTGCGATGTGGAGTCAATCAAAGTAAATTCTCTTGTGATTTCTGGAAAAGTAAAAGGCAATATAGAAGCAAAAGAACGTGTCGAAATGTGTTCTGGAAGCAGTGTTTTTGGTGATGTTGTGACTGGAAGAATAAGGATTGCTGACAATGTAGATTTTGAAGGCAGTGTTACGATGTTGCAGAATCCTCCAGATGTTGATATTTTTTCTGTTGCCTCTGACGAATTTAAACAGGCTTTGCTTATAAAATCAGATTTGCCTCATTAAAACAGCAATTTGGAGTCTTTTGATTAAAAAATAAATCTTATTGACTTTTTTATTGCTAGAATAATATAATAAGTAATCAATTCTTTTAACGAAAAATCCTTGAAAAGTTTTTAGTTTTTTTAACCGTTTTTAATAATTTTACAGATGGATATTTTTAATTTAAAAAGTCTGTAGATAATTTATAAAATTTTACAGTTTTTATTATTTTTTTTATGGAGAATTAAAATGGCATTGATTAAGCGCCGTTTTTTGGACAAATCCGAAGACTTGAAAAATGATAATGAGGATGTTCAAAATCAGCTGGAGTTGGATATTCAGCCAGAATCTTTTGAAAGTCCGGCATCAGTTCAGGAAGAATCTGTTGCAGAACCGGAAGTTAACGAAGCTGAAGAAGATTGTTCGTTAGAAGATGAGCCTGAGAATCCTGCTTCCGAAGAATCTTCTGTTGCGACGGAAACAGAAGAAAATCCTTCAGAAACGGAAGGGCGCCGGACTCGAGTTGTTATAAAACCGCGGAGAAGGGTTGTAGTTTCAAAAACAGATGGTGAACGAGCCGAAAGAACAGAACGCGCTTATAACAATCGCCAGCATATCAACGGCAATAACAGAAGAACTTCCTACAGAGAAAGAATTGCTGCAAGAAACGCCGCCAGAGACGAAGCGACAGCCGCTGCCCAGATAATTGAAAATCCTGAAGAATACGAATCAAAACCACGTCTTTTAATCAATGACCTTACAAAAATGAGCATGCCGGAATTGCGTTCTATGGCAATTCAATACGGCTGTGCCGAAGAAGATATTCCTTCAATGAAAAAGCAGGAAGTTATTTTTAATATTCTTAAAGCGCATACAGAACATGGCGGACTTATCTTTGCTTCTGGTGCTCTTGAAATTCTTCCTGACGGCTACGGATTTTTGCGTTCTCCGCAGAACAGTTATCTTCCTGGACCGGATGATATTTATATTAGTCCGAGCCAGATTCGTCTTTTTAATCTTAAAACCGGCGACACTGTTTACGGACAGACCCGTTCTCCAAAAGAAGGTGAACGTTTTTTTGCACTTTTAAGAATCGAAACCGTAAATTTTGATGAACCTCGCGTAGCACAGACGCGTGTTCCATTCGAAAATCTGACTCCGCTTTATCCAAATGAAAAATTGCGTTTGGAAACTGTAAGCGATGAATATTCTGGTAGAATTGTTGATTTGTTTGCTCCAATTGGGAAAGGCCAGCGTCTTTTGATTGTTGCTCCTCCAAAAGCCGGAAAAACAATTCTTATGCAGAAAATTGCAAACGCAATAATTCAGAATAACCCGGAAGTTTATTTAATTGTGCTTCTTATTGATGAGCGTCCGGAAGAAGTTACAGACATGGAGCGCGCAATCAAGGGAGAAGTTATTTCTTCAACGTTTGATGAGCAGGCTACACGTCACGTTCAGGTTGCAGAGATGGTTCTTGAAAAGGCAAAACGTCTTGTAGAGCATAAACGCGATGTAGTAATTCTTTTGGACTCAATCACTCGTCTTGCACGTGCATACAATATTACAGTTCCAACTTCCGGAAAAGTTTTGTCTGGCGGTGTTGATTCTAATGCTTTGCATAAGCCTAAGCGGTTTTTTGGCGCTGCCCGCAATATAGAAGAGGGCGGTTCTTTGACGATTGTTTCTACGGCTCTCATTGAAACAGGAAGCCGCATGGATGAGGTTATCTTTGAAGAATTTAAAGGAACTGGAAACTCTGAAATTAACCTTGACCGCAAGCTTGCAGAAAGAAGACTGTTTCCTGCAATCAATATTAAAAAATCTGGAACCCGTAAAGAAGAGCTTTTGCTTACAGAAGACGAGCTTCAGAAAATTTGGATTTTGCGCAAAGTTATTGCGCCAATGGAAGACATTGAGATTACTGAACTTATTTTGCAGCAAATGAAAAAAAGCAAGGATAATAAAGCTTTTCTTGCGGCAATGAATACAGGCTCTGCGGCTATAAATTAGGCTGACTTGGTATTGACTAAAGCTTTGCAAAAAATGTAAAATTAAAAATACGCTTGTGGTATTAACTTGTTTCCTAACAGTGATGGAATGATAGAAACGCTTTTTTTTATTTTGCGTAAGCTAGTGGTGACTGGGGTTGCTTTAATACCGGGCAAGCAGTAAAGGAGATAAAAAATGAGAGCTGGTATTCATCCTGAATACAAAATGACAAAAATTACATGCCAGTGTGGCAATGTAATCGAAACACGTTCAACAGTACAGAACATTCATGTTGAAATTTGTTCTGCCTGCCATCCATTCTACACAGGAAAACAAAAACTTGTAGATACAGCAGGACGTATCGAAAGATTCAACAAACGTTTTGGTCTTACAAACAAAGAATCAAAGTAAGAAAATTTGTCTGATTGAAAGAATCCACTTCTTTTTGAGGTGGATTTTTTTTGTTTGAATGAATTTTGCGTTAGGGGGTGCAGCGGCGGGGAAGCCGTTAAAATTGCAGTTTTGTTTTGCGAAACTGCAATTTTAATGAAGCAAAAGGCGGAACCGCGAAACACCCGGCGGCGTAAGCCGGAACGCCCTGCTTTTTATTTAAAATAATGAGATTTTCCAGCAGCGGTGTGGTTTTTTGCCGTTGAAATCTTCTGGAATTGTCTGGACTGTTATGTCTTGAATCTGGAGTTTGAGTTCTGGAAGTTTTTGACGCAGCTCTTCTTCGCTGAACGAGAGGCGGCGGCTGTTTGTTGAAAAATAAAGAGTGCCTTTTGGTTTTAGAATTTTGAGGCATTTTTCGCAGAGAGCGAGCCAGTCGCGGTTTATGTCCAGCACATTTTGCGTAGCCTTTGAATTTGAGAAAGTTGGCGGGTCGAGGATTATTGTGTCGTAGCGGTTTGTTCCCTGTTCGTTTGGAACTTCCGCATTTTTTTGATTTAAAAAGCCTGTTGCATCTTGTCGTGTGTAAAAGTATTTTGCATTGTCTGTAAAGCCGTTTAATGCCATATTTTCTTTTGCCCATAAAATATATGTGTTGCTTAAATCGACGCTTTCGATGCGGCTTGCCCTTCCTTCTGCCGCATAAACTGAAAAACTTCCTGTGTAGCAGAAAAGGTTTAGTACGGATTTGCCTTGAACTGTCTGTCGTACAAGGTTTCGTAAAGGACGGTGGTCTAAAAAAAGACCTGTATCGAGGTATTCGCTTAGGTTGATTTTAAAAAGCTGGCCGCATTCTTGTGTCGTTCCTTCGATTTTATTTTGAGTTTCCAGTTTTTCGTATTGGCTGTCGCCTTTTTGCTTTTTTCGGAGTTTTTTTATGATATGGCACTGCGGAATCTGTAAAACTTTTGCGGCTGATTCTGCCATTGAGTCAAGCCATTTTTCTTCTTCAGATTCGTCTTTTTCGTATGGGCGCTCGTAAAGATAGAGATGGAGATAAGTGCGCATTTTTGTTTCTGAGATTGCGTTTTGGTCGTTTGACGAAATGTTTAGGTCGTTTTCGCGGAGAAAGAAAGCGCATCCTGTTTTGTCGGAAATTTCGTCCGGCAGAAACTCGTAGATGTCGGCTGCAAGAGGAATTTCCGGAATGTCCTTGTCGTAAAGGCGGTAGCAGCTTATTCTGTTTTTGCGCGCCCATTTTTTTAAAAGCTTGTATTTTTTTGAAAGGCGGTTTGCAAAAAGTTCTGCCTGATATTGAAGTTTTTTCTGTGTATTATCGTTATTTTGCATAAATAAAAAATATATCCGAAAAACTTGAAAAAATACATAGCATAATTGCGTTAAAGTTGAAACAAAGTGCAATAAACAGTATAATTTTCAGAGTTTTTCTTAAAACTGCGTTTTTAAGTTGTTAAATACAATGAATTAAAAATTGACGGCATCTTTAGAATTTCTGCCTTTTATGTGGTTCTTTTTGCAGATGCTGGTAAATTACTTTTTTCAAATTTTTTAGTGTTGGCATTATGAATTATTCAGAATTAAATTTAAACGAAAGCCTTTTTAGAGGAATTGACGAAGCCGGTTATGTAGAATGTACACCGGTTCAAAAACAGGTGCTTGAAGTTTCGCTCGATGGAAGCGATCTTTATGTTCAGTCTCAGACTGGAACTGGAAAAACGGCTGCTTTTCTTGTGACAATTATGCAGCAGCTTTTGAGCGGCGGAAAAAACGAAGGCAAAAAAGCGCTCGTAATGGTTCCGACGAGGGAGCTTGCTGTTCAGGTTGAAGAAGAAGCCAAAAAGCTCGGAAAATTTTCTGGTCTTGAAACTGCTTCTTTTTATGGTGGAGTTGGTTACGAAAATCAGATTGACGAACTTAAAAAGGGTGTTGATATTATTGTCGGAACTCCAGGCCGTATAATTGATTTGCACGAATCAAAAAAAATGGACTTGAACAGTGTTGCCTATCTTGCAATTGACGAAGCTGACAGAATGTTTGACATGGGGTTTTATCCAGATTTGCGAAAAATCGTAAGATTTTTACCAGGCTCTGACATTCGCCAGACAATGCTTTTCTCTGCAACTTTGAATTCTTATGTAAAAAACCTTGCCTGGGAATATACGAAAGACGCAAAAGAAATCGTAATCGAGGCAGAAAATATTACGGTTGATGAAATCGATCAGGAGCTTATTCATGTTGCGAGCGATGACAAAATTCCTCTTTTGCTTGGAATTTTGCAGAAAGAAAATCCTGAAAGCCTGATTATTTTCTGCAATACAAAAAAAATGTGCGAAATTCTTTCAAAACGCCTGAAATTGAACGGCGTTAAAAATGAATTTATAATCGGAGATTTGCCGCAGAGCCGCCGTCTTAAGATTATGGATAATTTTAAAGACGGAAAAATAAAATGTCTTATTGCGACCGATGTTGCGGCGCGCGGAATTGACGTGAACGACCTTGCGATGGTTGTAAACTTTGATTTGCCTAACGAAGCGGAAAATTATGTTCACAGAATTGGACGTACCGCTCGTGCCGGAAAAAGCGGAAAAGCCTACAGTTTCTGTTCTGAGCAGGACGTTTATTCTTTAATGCCGATTGAGCGTTATATCGAAAAACAGATTCCTTCAAGACTTGCAGATAAGGAAGAATTTGTTGAAGATAAGAGCCGCAATGTTTATATAAAACTTGATTCTGAAAAAAAACGGGAAGAACGCGAGCAAAAACAAAAATCATTCTCAAGGCGCTCAGAAAGAAAGCAAGATGGAAAATCGGCAGGAAGATACGAAAAAAATGTGAATTCAAAATCTTCTGCAAAACGCCGCTCAACCGATGAAGAGCTTGCAAAATTGAGCGAAATGACTGCTGATGAAAGAATGAAATATTACAAGGAAAAATATTCAAGCTTTTCAAAAACAGGCAGTTCTTTTTCGGAAAATAAAAAATCGTCGGCATCGAAGAATTCTTTGAAAAATGCCGGTTCTTCTAAAAACGGGAAATCTGGCAAAAACGCGAAAAATAATTTTTCAAAAAACAGCGGAAAAAAATCGCCTCAAAAGCAGAATTTTAACGGACAAAATAAAAAGCCTGCTTCAAAAGTAAGTTCAAAAAATAATAAAAAAGTTGGAATTTTTGATAGAATTAAGAAATTCTTTTCAAAATAGCAGAATAAGTAAAAAATAACCAAATCAACTTTTAAAAGGGAGAAAATAAATGATTACAGTTTCGGACGTAAGCCTTCATTTTAGTGAAAAACCGCTTTTTAAAGACGTAAATTTAAAATTTACGGCAGGAAACTGCTACGGAATTATCGGTGCAAACGGCGCAGGAAAATCGACTTTCTTAAAAGTTCTTTCCGGTGAGCAGGACCGCGATTCCGGCGAAATTATCATAACTCCTGGAGAACGCATGGCCGTTCTAAAACAGGACCACTTTGCATTTGACAGTTACAGTGTAAAAGAAACTGTGATGATGGGGTATCCAAAACTTTATGAAGTTTCTAAGGCCCGCGATGAAATTTATGCGAAAGAAGATTTTACCGAAGAAGATGGAATAAAATCGGCAGAACTCGAGGCTCAGTTTGGAGAACTCGGCGGTTACGAATCAGAAAACCAGATTGAGCAGATGCTTTCTGGCCTCGGTCTTGAAGAAAAATATCATGATAAAATGATGAGCGAGCTTGATGAATCTCAGAAAGTCCGTGTTCTCTTGGCCCAGGCTCTTTTTGGAAATCCTGACATTCTTGTCCTTGACGAACCGACGAACGGTCTTGACCTTGAGTCAATTAGCTGGCTTGAAGACTTTTTGCTTGATTTTGAGAACGTTGTAATCGTTGTAAGCCACGACCGCCACTTTTTGAATACTGTTTGTACAGTTATTTGCGATATTGACTACGGAAAAATTACTCAGTTTGCCGGAAACTATGACTTTTGGTACCAGATGAGCCAAATTCTTCAGAAGCAGGCAAAGGATCAGAAGCGTAAAAACGAAGAAAAAGCAAAGGATTTGAAAGAATTTATCCAGAGATTCGCTTCAAATGCCGCAAAATCTCGTCAGGCAACCAGCCGCAAGAAAATTCTCGAAAAACTTGAACTTGATGACCTTCCTGTTACAAGCCGCAAATTTCCGTTTGTACAGTTCAAACCTGACCGTGAAATCGGAAACAATGTTCTTGAATGCCGCAAACTCAATTCAAAAGACGAAGATGGAGTTCAACTTTTGAACGACTTTAGTCTTATTGTAAACCGCACTGACAAGATTGCATTTGTCGGAGTTGAGCACAACGCTGTTTCTTCACTGTTCGACATAATTTCTGGTGAAAAAAAGGCAGAAAACGGAGAGTATTTCTGGGGACAGACGACAAGCTGTTCTTATTTGGCACGTGATAATAACCAGTTTTTCAATAATGACTACAATATTACCGAATGGTTAAAACAGTTCTCAAAAGAGCAGGACGATGCTTATGTCCGTGGATTCTTGGGAAGAATGCTTTTTTCTGGCGATGAATCGCTTAAAAAAGTGAAGGTTCTTTCCGGAGGCGAAAAAGTCCGATGCATGCTTTCAAAATTGATGCTTGCCGGTTCAAATATCCTTATTATGGACGACCCGACAAATCATCTTGACCTTGAAGCAATTGAAAGCTTAAACCGTGCGCTTGTTGATTTTCCGGGGGTAATTCTCTTTACAAGTCACGACCACGAATTCATTTCTACAATTGCAAATCGCATAGTCGAAATTACACCGAAAGGCGTAATTGACCGTATGATGCCGTTTGATGATTACATGGCAGACGAGCAGATTCGTGCAATGCGTGCAGAATATTATAAAGATTCAGACAGAAAAATTAAATTCTAATTTTTCAATTTTTAGAATTCGAATGTTTTTGCTGCGCAAAAAAAATAAAAAGTTTTGCGTGGCGAAAAAAAAGTAAAAAATAAAAAAAATTTGGAAAATTGGAAATTTGCTATTGACCAAAAATATCAATTTAGGTATAGTATTATACATCAACGCCGCAGTAGCTCAGTTGGTAGAGCGCCGGACTGAAAATCCGTATGTCGTTGGTTCGATTCCAACCTGTGGCAAAGGCTTCTGGTAAATTCAGAAGCCTTTTTTGTTTTAAATTTTTAAAATAAAATTATTTGTAAGATATTATTTTTGCGTTACAATTCTATAAGTCGGACGATTGTTTCGTTCAGCTTTTGTTTTTGAAATTAAGTTGTTTGTTTTTTATCAGGAGGATAGTTCAATGAAAAAAATAAAATTTTGGGGATCGGTTGCGATTTTTACACTTCTTTCTACATCAGTTTTTGCCTTAAAAATCGAGGATATTACAAAAGATTGGGTTGATAATTTTAATTCGCAGGCAGATGAAATTAGCAATGGTTTTGATGATTTTTCAAAACAGCTTGCCGCTGCGGTTCCTCAGGCTGCAACTCAGCAGAATGTTTGGTCTGACGCTTATATCGGCCAGTTGATTTCGCTTCCGCCTAATCTTGGTGGAGGAGTAAATATTGGTTTTACTCACATTGATACAAGCGGATTAAAGCAGGCTATCGAAGCTTTGCAGCTTGACGACATTGACATTAAGAGCAGCTATTATTTCCCGGTTTTTACGGCTGATCTTCGTATTGGCGGAATTTTGCTTCCTTTCGATTTTGACATTGCTGTTATGAAAACTGGAAAAATGAGCACTTCACAGTTCGGTGCAGACTTGGATGTTGATTTGCTTACAGTCGGAATGGACGTGCGTTATGCTCTCTTTAAGGGCGGACTTGTAATGCCAAAAATCAGTGTAGGTGCAGGTTATTTCTATAATCAGGGAACTTTTGGAGTTTCTTCGGATTATGCGAAGGCAAATGTTGATTACAAAGTTCACACAATGTATTTCCAGGCTCAGGTTTCTAAAAAATTCCTTTTTGTAACCCCGTTTGTTGGTTTGAGAGGGCTTGTTTCTAAAGCGGACAATACTTGGGACTGGGCTTATAGCGGATCTTATGCAGAACAGATTGAAAGTGTAGCTGGAACACTTGGAGCAAAGGTTAAAGACAACGGTTCTTATAAGACAGATTCGTTTGACTTTAATGCAATTCAGCCTCAGATTTTTGCAGGTGTAGGCGTAAATTTCTTTGTCCTCGACTTTACTCTTAGTATTACTGCCGACTTGCGCCATATTACAGATGACGGCTTGTGGTCAGGAGCTGCAAGTTTAAGGCTTTCTCTGTAGTTTTTTAAGTGGATTTTAAAATTGAGCCGGTTGAATTTTCAGCCGGCTTTTTTCTTGTCTAAAAAAAAAAACTGTGTCATAATAACACGATGAGCATAAGAATTGTTTTTGCTGGTGGCGGAACAGGCGGACATATTTACCCTGGACTTGCCGTTGCCGATGAATTAAAGAAAATTGCAAAGAAAAATAATCTTAAAATAAAAATTTACTGGTTCGGAAATTCTTCCGGAATGGACAGAACCCTTGTCGAAAAAAGCGGAAGTGCCGACAGGTTTTGCGCAGTTCCTTCCGGTAAACTCCGGCGATATTTTTCAATAAAAAACTTTTTTGATGTTTTTAAAATTATCGCGGGAATTGCGGTTTCTTTTTTCAGGCTTTTATTTATTCGTCCGGCTGTTGTTTTTTCTAAAGGCGGATATGTTTCTGTTCCTCCTTGTTTTGCCGCGCGAATTTTGCGGATTCCTGTTTTTACGCATGAATGTGATTTTACACCAGGACTTGCAACAAAAATAAATTCGCGCTTTGCTTCAAAAATTCTGGTTTCTTATCCAGAAACTGTAAAATTTATTCCAAAGAGCAAGCAGAGCCTTGCCGTTGTGACTGGAAATCCTGTTCGCCCTGTATTTTATGAAGCTGATGCACAGAAAGGACGGAAATTTCTTTTTGAAGGAAAGAATGCGGATTTAAAAAAGCCTGTTCTTCTTGTGCTCGGTGGAAGTCTTGGCGCTCATCAGTTGAATGAACTTGTTGTAGAAAATTTGGCCTGGCTGACAGAGCATTTTAACGTAGTTCATCAATGTGGTTCAAAAGATGCAAGTTTTGTTCCTGCTCAAACGGACAGTTATTTTCCTTATCCGTTTATTTATGAGCAGATGCCGGACGTTATTGCTTGTGCGGACGTTATTCTTTCGAGGGCAGGGGCAAATACTGTCTGGGAAAGCGCTGTTGAAAAAAAGCCTTCTGTTCTTATTCCGTTATGTGGAAATGGAACTCGAGGTGATCAAGTTGACAATGCAAATTTCTTTAAGGAGCGTGGAGCTGCTTTTGTATTGACTGGAAACGAAGCTATTTTTGAAAATTTAAAAAATTGTCTTGAAAAACTCTTGGATAAAAAAGAAAGAGATTTGATGTCTAAAAAAATGGCAGAACTTGTATCTGGAAAAAGAGCTTCCTTAAAAATTGCTGAATTGATTTTAAAAAATATTGAAAAATATGGAGATATGATAAAAATTACAAGGAAGTAATTTTTATCAGCATAGTTTGCTCAAGCGTTGCTTT